>JASHOS010000188.1 GCA_030040995.1 Terriglobia bacterium
GGAGACCGTCGGATTACCAAAAGGTTTCCGACACGAGGCGTTGTCACTGATGTTCGCGGAAAGGTCCGTGGAAGGCGAGGGGCAGGACCTGGTTCTGCATTTAGTGGCCAGTCACCACGGCAGATGCAGGCCATTCGCTCTTGCCATCTCTGATGAAAATGCGGAGTGTGCCTCCTATGGAGGAATCTCAGTCTGCAAGCAGGAGCGCACTAAGAAGGCTCCGCACCAGCTTGATAGCGGGGTCGCGGACCGCTTCTGGAAATTGACGAGAAGATACGGCTGGTGGGGACTGCCGTATCTGGAGGCGTTGCTCCGGCTGGCTGATTGGCGGGCGAGCGAAGAAGAAGACGCGGAGGGGCCAGAATGAGTGACGCCGTGCTGCTTCGCGCACTTGACGGTTCGAATCCGCTAGCCTTTCTGGCGGCGCTGGGAGCGCTCCGGCTCTTACACCTGAGCGAGCCGGAAGCTGCGGTGCACATGCGGTGGGACCGCTTGGACGGGTTCTGGCGGCCGAAGCTGGAAGGATTGAGGGTGGATGAGGACGCGCTGGTGGAACTGCTGGTGAGGGCGCCGTGGGCTCCAGTGGGAAAATTCGAGCCCATCGGAAGCAATATCACGGTCCCGGCTGACAAGTTCGCGCCATTCGTGAAAGGGGCGCACGAGATTGCGACGAGGCAGGACCGGCGGGCTGCGGATTTTGCGGCGGCATTTGGTTGCGAAGTCTGTGAAGACAAAGAGAAGGGGAGGATTGAGTACACCGATTTTTGCTTTATCACTGGGTCCGGGCATCAGGATTTTCTCGGTACGATTGAAGCTCTTGCGAAGAACATGGCCGCCATGCACCTTCGCGATGCGCTCTTCGGAGAATGGCGGCCTCAGAAAGGCCTTTCCATGCGATGGGACCCTTCCGACGCTGCCGAATACGCGCTGCGCTGGGATGATCCTGGGCCGAGGGGAGCGTGGGCCGTGTGGGGAGCCAACCGGCTGGCGACTGAAGCCCTCCCCTACTTTCCCGCGATGCCCGTCAGCGGCAGACTGCAGACGACCGGATTCAGATTTAACGGCCGCTCCCGTTGCCCCGAGTTCACTTGGCCAATTTGGACGCAGTTGGCAGGTCCCGATACGGTGCGCTCTCTCGTGTCTCTCGACGAATTGCGGAAGGACGAGCCAAATCACAGCGTGCTGCGGGCAATGGGCATCGAGGATGCTTATCGCGCGCAGCGGGTTCGGATTGGACAGGGTGCCAACTTTAAGGTGAGCTTCCGGCCAAGCCGGGCGGTGTGAGGCCGACAAGCAAGAGGGCATGCTGTGCCAGAGCCACAGAGGCAGAGAGAAAGGCGGGTTCCAGGTGACAGGTTACAGCTTGCAGGGGACGGGTTCCAGGTGCGGTGAAGGGACGCAAGCACCGAGCTATCGGCCATCAGCGGTCAGCGAACGGCGGCCCGGAGTGTATGAGCGACGAACGGTCGCATAGGGGATTGCAAAAAGTTAAGCGGGACAGGAAACTACCCAGTTGCGGCGGTCGAGCGGACGTAGCACGGAAACTGAGCATCACAGCGCGATGGGAAATTGAAAGCGAGGTAACGGATCGAGGTAACGGATGAAGACGATTGAGGAACTTGTTCAGAAGCTCTCTCCGGATTTGCAACGGGAAGTGGAAGATTTCGCGCGTTTCCTGCTCGAGACACGGGCCCAGCCCCGAACGGGCAAACTGCAGATGGACTGGGCGGGCGCTTTGTCGGAGTTTCGAGAGCGATTCACTTCCCTTGAGCTGCAAAGGAAGGCTCTCGAGTGGTGGGGAGAGTAATGCAGTTCCTGGTAGACACCAACATATGGCTGGAGCTGTTGCTCGACCAGCAGCGCGCTCAGGAAGTTCGCAGACTTCTCGCGGAGAGGGATGGCTCGGATTTCGCAATTACAGAATTCTCATTCTACTCGATCGGCATTATTCTCACCCAACTCCACAAGGACGAGGTTTTCTCCCGGTTCATCGCTGACGTTCTATACCGAGCGGGCGCTCGGCTGGTCCCCGCCTGGACTCGACTGAAATGGCGGACCTGCTCAGCGTGCGAAGGCGGTTTGGATTGGACTTTGATGATGCGTACCAGTACGCAGCCGCTGAAAAGTACAGCCTTACTTTGCTGAGCTTCGACGCCGACTTTGACCGCACTGCGCGAGGACGAAAGACGCCCGGAATGGTCAGCGAAGGGCGGCCCGGATGATCCGCAGATTATGCAAATTGCGCAGATGAAGCACAAGCCGGGCGCCCGGTAGCAGGTGTGAGGTGTCAGGTAACAGGTGACAGGACACAGGTTGCGGGTGACAGGTGTCATCTTCACCATCAAAGCGACCCCTCACCCGCCTGCGGGCAGGAGCCGCACCGTCGCTGAAGCTCTGGAGCGTAAGCGACCTTCGGTGGGCGCAGGCCCGGCCTCCTTCGTCGGCCACCCTCTCCTGAGGGAGAGGACTGGGGTTCCTTTCGGCGCGGCCGCAGACATACAAGGCATGTCTGCGCCACCCGACGGAAGCAGGCGAGTGAAGAGTGACAAGTGATGAGTGACGAGCAATTTCCCGACTGCCCGTGAGCTGTAACCTCTAACCTGCAACCTCAAATCGGTTTTGTGTCTTTGTGTCTCTGAGGGGTGCGTCTTGGGAGGGGGCATGCGAATTAGTTATCTGGTGTGTTACGACATCGCGGATGAGAAGCGGCTGCGAAAAGTATTTAAGGCTATGCGCAACTACGGCAATCACTTGCAGTTTTCCGTTTTCGAATGCCAGTTGACGCCGATGGATCTCGCGCGCTGCCGGAACGAACTTTCGGAGATTATCCACCATGAGGAGGATCAGGTGCTGTTTGTGAATCTCGGGCCGGTGGAGGGCCGGGGCGACCGCGTGATCGCGGCGCTCGGGAAGCCGTACACGGCCGTCGACGCTCCCTGCATCGTGGTGTGAAAAGGGCAGTGACGAGTGATGACTGACAAGTGACAAGTCGCAAGTGACGAGTGAAGAATTGGAGGGGATAATATGGGCGCGCTGCCAGCGCATGATGAAAAGCCTAACCGTGACCTGCCGGATTATCTTCCGGCACGCATGGTGAATGAGTTTGTCTATTGTCCGCGGCTCTTCTTCTATGAATGGGTGGACGGCGTTTTTCGCGAGAGCGTGGACACGCTTGAAGGCAAATTCCAGCACAAACGAGTGGATGCGAAGGCTTCGGAATTGCCCAAGCCGGATGACGTGGGCAAGGAGAAGATCGAGTCCCGCTCAGTGACGCTTTCGAGCGAAAAGCACCGCGTGATCGCGAAAATCGACTTGGTGGAGGGATCGGATGGCGCGGTCGAGCCGGTTGACTACAAACACGGACATCCGAGAGAGACGGAGACCGGCATCGAGCTCTGGCCCACGGATCGCACCCAGCTCGCGGTGCAGGGCTTGGTGCTGCGCGAAAACGGCTATCGATGCGACGAAGGCGTAGCCTATTATGTGCGGACCCGGCAGCGGGTGCGGGTGGAGTTCGACGAAAACCTCATGCAGGAGACGGCACAGCTTATCGCGCAGGCATGGACGCTGGCGCGCGCGGGCGAAATTCCTCCGCCGCTCGTGGACTCGCCAAAGTGCCCCGGATGCTCTCTGGTTGGCATCTGCCTTCCGGATGAAACGAATTCATTGCGCCGAGAAGCGCACCCCGTTGGCGCATCGTCTCCGGATGCAAGGGCCGTTCAATTGGCATTGTTTGGAGAATCCGCTGGACGCGGCACGGGCAAGCCTATCGCCCCGCAGACGCGCCAGTTGGTGACGCCACGCGACGATCTGCGCCCGCTCTATTTGAACGCCCAAGGACTTCGCGTGGGGAAATCGGGTGACGTTCTCCAGGTCCGCGAGAAGGACGAACTGAAACAGGAAGTACGTATTGGCGAAATCTGCCAGGTGAACCTGATGGGCAACGTGCAGGTATCTACTCAGGCGATACAATCGCTCTGCGAGGCTGCGAAGCCCATCTGTTACTTTTCGCAGGGCGGATGGTTCTACGGTATCACCAGCGGCCTCAACTCCAAAAACATCTTTCTGCGGCGGGCTCAGTTCCGGCTGGCCGAGGAGGAGTGGTTCCAACTTGGCTTGGCGCGCCGCCTGGTAGCCGGAAAAATTCGCAATCAGCGCACCATCCTGCAGCGGAACCACATCGAGCCAAACCCTCAGTCGCTTGCGGTGCTCCGGCAGATGATCGAACGGGCGGAACGCGCCGCCAGCCTCGAACAGTTGCTTGGCATCGAAGGCAATGCCGCGCGGGTTTACTTCGGCGATTTCGCCGGCATGATCAAACGCGAGCAGACAGAAAACGCCGAGCCGGTACAGTTCCGCTTCGACTTCGCTGGCCGCAACCGGCGCCCGCCACGCGACGCCGTGAACGCGATGCTCTCATTGGGCTACAGCTTGCTCGCCAAAGATTTTACGATTGCGTGTTACGCGGTGGGATTTGATCCTTTTATGGGCTTCTATCATCAACCGCGCTTTGGAAGGCCTGCCCTCGCTCTCGACCTGATGGAGCCCTTTCGTCCGCTGATTGTGGATTCTGCCGTGCTCACCGCTATCAACACCCGCATGGTCACACCGCAAGACTTCGTCCAGGCCGGGCCTGGAGTCGCCCTCACACCGGCCGGCAGGAAAGGCTTTTTCCGAGCCTATGAGTTGAAGATGGATACGCTGGTAACTCATCCGCTATTTGAGTATCGGACCAGCTACCGGCGTTTGCTTGAAATTCAGGCTCGGTTGCTCGCGCGGAAACTGGAAGGGGAAATCGGCGAATAT
>JASHOS010000189.1 GCA_030040995.1 Terriglobia bacterium
CTGCTGCATGCTGGCATTGAAAGTCAGCCGCGAGATGGAGCGGCGGTTGCAAGCCGCCTTCGGCACCACCGATACCCGGGCGGACGCCATCACGCTGCCCGATGCCTTGCTGGCCTTGACGCGACTATGCTTGCTGCATTATCCGGTCGATGAAAAAACGACGCTGACCAAGCTGCCTCAGCCGGATGCCCGCCAGCAAGAAATACTCCGAGCCCTGGGCGTCGCGCTCCCGGCCATGTAGACAGGAGCGTGGCCCATCACGAAACGGGCTAAGCGCCTTGCACTCAGGCACTTCGACAGAGAATCCCGATCAAATCAAAAAGGAAGATGCGCCCGAGAAGCCACGGACCTCAAAGGCAGGGGTCCGCGCTACATTGCTCGATTGCCGAATCAACCTGCTTTCTGCGATGCCTCAAGCGTGAGCTGGCCGCACGCGGCACGGACATCCTGCCCGCGCGAAATGCGGATGAAGGCGGGAACACCGCGCGCGGCAAGCGCCTCCTGAAAATCGAGCACCCGGTCGAACGAAGGAGGCCGATACGGCAAGCCAGGTCCGCCATTGTACGGGATCAGATTGACCTTGGCTCGCATGCCGCGGAGCAGTTTTGCCACCCGTAGCGCATCGGGGAGCGAATCGTTGACGCTGGCCAGCAGAACATATTCGAACGTGAGTACTTCGCGAGGCCCCAAGGGATAAGCGCGGCATGCCGCCAGGAGGTCGCGAAGCGGATACTTGCGGTTGATCGGCATCAGGGAAACTCTCTGTTCGTCGGTCGAGGCATTGAGTGAAACGGCCAGCTTGGGCCGCAGAGGCTCTTCTGCCAGGGCCTTGATGCCCGGGACGATGCCGGAGGTCGATATTGTGATGCGCCGTAGCGGAATGCCCAGAGCGTTCTGGTCGATCATGATCCGCACTGCTTTCATCACACTTGCAACATTCAATAACGGCTCTCCCATACCCATAAACACCACGTTCAAGCGCATACGCGAGCTGATTTGCTGGTCCCGGATTACGGCGCATACTTGGCCAAGTATCTCACCCGCGGTCAGATTCCGGATCAGACCCATGAGCGCCGTAAAGCAGAAGCGGCATTCGACCGCGCAACCCGCCTGGCTCGAGAGGCAGAGGGTAACGCGTCTTTCTTCGGGCATGTAGACGGATTCAACGGCGTTGCTATCGGGAAATTGAATGCGGTAGCGCGCTGCGCCATCGCGGGATGGATGCCTTTCCAGGATTTCGGGTAAGGCAATCTGGAACTTAGCGGCGAGCGCGCCGCGAAACCGTTTACTGAGGCTTGTGATCGCCTCTGCATGGAAATTGAGATCGTGATAGATTCCGTGGTAGAGTTGGCGGCCACGGAAGCAGTCTTCTCCTAATTCCAGGGCAGCGCGCTCCATTTCTTCCCGGTCGAGACCGAAGAGGTTCGTTTTTGTAGTAGCTAGTGGCATTACAAACTAACCTCCCGGTTTCGCGTGGCGTTGCCGGGCCGCCTCGTAGAGCACTACGGCGGCCGCAACCGAGACGTTTAGGGACGGGACAGCACCGTACAGCGGGATTTGGCCCACCGCGTCGCAGCTCTCACGCACCAACCGGCGAAGTCCCCGTCCTTCGCCTCCAAGAACAAGCGCGCATCGTAGCGAGTAATCAAAATCGAGATAGGATTTCTCCGCTCCGGGCTCAAAACCGTAAACCCAAATCTCCTGCTTCTTCAGTTCCATGAGGGCCCGCGCCAGGTTGGTGACGCGCGCCACCTTTAGATGCTCCAGTGCCCCGGCGGCGGAGCGGGCCACCGCGGACGAAAGGCCAGCCGCCCGTCTTTCCGGGATCACTGCCCCGCTCGCGCCGGCGGCAACGGCGGTGCGTATGACCGCGCCGAGATTCGCCGGATCTTCCACGCCATCGAGCACCACGAGGAGCTGAGGCTGAGGCGAAGCGAGGAGGCTTTCCAGATCGTCGTACCGCTTCGCCGAGCAGATCGCTACCACGTTTTGATGCTGCCGGTTGCCGGCGATGCGATCCAGAGCCAACCGGGGAGCAAACCTCAGCGATACACCTTGGGCCCGGCAGGCGTGAACGATTTCCTCCACGCGGGGCCCGTGGTGGCCCTGGGCGACAAGAACGTATTCCACCGGCCTTAAGCCAATAGCTTCACGAACGGCGTTGATGCCGTAGAGATTTTCCGTGCGGGCGCGGTCGAGGTCCCTGGACATAATACCTTGCGGGTTTATTCTACGGTTGGCTGGCGCAGAGATGGCGCAGTTTGCCATGTCTGCGACGGGGCGATTCGCAGACATCCGGCCCTCACCCACCGCTTCGCGGACCCCCTTCCCGCGTGCGGGAGAGGGGCAGATGGTACGGGCGTCCTTACGGCACGACTTCAGTCGTGCCCTGCCTTGAAAATCTCGGCAGAACCCCCTCACCCTGCGCTGCGCGCCGCCCTCTCCCCCAAAGGGGCGAGGGCAGTGGCCATTTCCCTAGCTTCGCGGATGTCGCGAAGCGACATGACCGGCCGATACAAAGCCGCCCGAAGGCCACCGCATTTTCGACTCTGCGCCACCCGGCCGATAATTATTCGACGGTTACAGACTTCGCCAGGTTCCTGGGTTGATCCACATCGCAGCCCCTCAGGACTCCGGTGTGGTAAGCAAGCAGTTGTAACGGCACCACTTCCAAAATTGCTGAGAGCAACTCGTGGGCAGGAGGAAGGCAGATCGAATGGTCGGCCATGCCAATCACCTCCTGGTCTCCCTGCGTGACCAGCGCCACGATGGATGCGCCACGCGCCTTGGCCTCCTTGATGTTCGAAATCGTGCGCTCGTAGCGCACCCGCGAATCCGCCGAGTCCCAGTCACAGGTTGCAATAACCACAACCGGAAGCCCTTCACTGATGAGTGCGCTTGGTCCATGCTTCATTTCTCCCGCCGGGTAAGCCTCCGCATGAATATAAGAAACCTTTTCCATCTTCAGCGCCGCTTCGAGAGCGATGGGAAAGTGAACTCCACGTCCAAGAAAGAGAAAGTCAGTGGAACGGTAGAAACGGCGCGCGAGCGCCTCAAACTCATCGTCGCGCTGCAACACGGACTCCAATTGGCGTGGAAGGGCCGTTAAGCCCGCAATGAGCGTCTTGGCCTGCCCGGAGTTAAGAAAGCCGCGGAGCTGGCCGAAGTGGCAGGCGAACATGAACAGAGCGGTCAATTGGGCAGAAAAGGTCTTGGTGGACCCGACGGCGATTTCCGGTCCGGCATGGGTGTAAATAGCGCCGTTCGCTTCCAGCGGGGCGACGCTGCCGAGCGCATTGCAGATCGCCAGCGTTTTCGAGCCCTTAGCCTGCGCCTCTCGCTGTCCGGCAATGGTGTCTGCGGTTTCGCCGGATTGAGTCACAATAATCGTCAGCGTGCGCGGATCAACCAGCGGATCGCGATAGCGGAATTCTGACGCGTAATCCACTTCCACAGGAACGCGCGCCAGCCGCTCGATCATCACCCGTCCCGCCAAACCGGCATGGCGGGAAGTACCGGCGGCAACGATTTTAATTTGCCGGAAAGCGCGGAACTCCTCTTCGGAAATTTCCATCTCGTCCAGAATCACCTGCCCGGTTTCGGTCGAAACGCGGCCGAGCATGGTGTCCCGCACAGCCCGGGGCTGCTCGTAGATCTCCTTGAGCATAAAATGTTTGAAGCCGCCTTTCTCCGCCAGGATGGGGTCCCACGTGATGTGCTGAACGCGGCGCGATACGGGATTGCCGTCAAAGTCCGTGAGCTTGACGCCTTCGGGGGTCAATACGGCTACCTGACCATCCGCCAGGAAGAACAGATCGCGGGTGTGATAAACGATGGCAGGAACATCGCTCGCCACGAAATACTCATCCTTCCCCAGACCGATCACCGCCGGCGGCCCTTGCCGCACGGCAACGATCTTGCCTAAGTCCTTGGTTGAAACAATGGCCAGCGCGAATGCCCCTTTGAGCCGCCGCACCGCAGAGCGCACGGCGTCTTCGAGATGCAAGGTTTTGGAAGCCGGGGAGCCGGAATTGCGAGCGCCGTTCAGGTACTTTTCGATCAAGTGGGCGATGATCTCCGTATCGGTTTCGGTGATGATCCGGTGGTGCTCACCCACGAGCTCAGCTTTAAGCTCCTCATAATTCTCGATGATGCCGTTATGGACAACGACCACCGTAGAGTTACAATCCCGGTGCGGGTGTGCGTTTTCTTCTGTAGGCGCGCCGTGAGTGGCCCAGCGGGTGTGACCAATACCGTACGCGCCGTCGACCGGATTGAGACGCACGGCCTCTTCAAGGTTGCGCAGCTTTCCGGTGGAGCGGCGGATCTCAAGCCGGCCGTCCTTGATGACTGCAAGGCCGGCCGAGTCGTAGCCGCGATATTGAAGATGGCGCAGTCCTTCCAGAAGAACGGGAACGACGCGTTTGTTCCCTATGTAGCCCACAATTCCTGACATGGTATTGAAATGATTATAGCAAACACAATTTGGGCGGTTCGGGAGGCACGGTGCGCAGATGGTAGCACCTGCGTGCCGGTCCGGTTTGCTTCGCGGTCGCATCGGTTGATAGACTACCGGCGTTACTCAATCTGATTTGAGAAAGGCTCACTATGCGGAACACGGAAGCCTCGCCTCCCTCGGTGGATACCGCTCGCGGCGGCCGGCTGTTTCTTGTGGCCACACCTATTGGGAACCTTGAGGACATTTCATTTCGTGCGGTCCGGACTCTGAAGGAGGCCGGCCTCATCGCTTGTGAGGATACGCGACGGACTCAGATTCTTCTGGATCACTACTCCATTAGAACGTGCATGATCAGCTATCACGAGCACAACGAAATGACACGCGCTCCTGAGCTTGTTTTGCGGATGGAGGAAGGAACCTGGCTGGCTCTGGTTTCCGATGCTGGCACACCGCTGATTTCCGATCCGGGTTACCGGCTGGTGCGGCTGGCGATCCGGCACGGCATTCCTGTGATTCCCATTCCGGGTGTCTCAGCGTTGGTTGCCACTCTGGCAGTTTCAGGACTGCCTCCCGAACCGTTTCGCTTTGCCGGCTTCCTGCCCGGCAGGAGGCAGCGCCGCTTGTCGCGGCTTCACGAGCTAGCAGGAGCCTTAGAGACTCTGGTCTTTTACGAGACTCCCCACCGCGTGAACGAGATGCTTGAAGATGCGGAGCAAATTCTCGGAAACCGGCAGGTGGTGATTGGGAGGGAAGTAACTAAGATTCACGAAGAGTTCCTCCGCGGGACGGCCTCAGAGGTGTTATCACTGCTGAAGGCGAGGCCGGCGAAAGGGGAACTGACCATCGTTATTGGTCCGCCGGAACAGACGTCCTCCGAAGAGCATGCTGCGGCTCCGCCTCTGGGATTCATCCGGAAGGAGATGATGAAGCTGATGGCGCGAAATAAACTCAGCGAGCGCGAGGCCCTCAAGGCGCTGGCCAAATCGACGGGTATTCGCAGGAGCAACCTTTACCGCTTGTGGCAGGCAGAGAAGAGTGCGGACAGGTGAGTCGCCATGCCGTTCCGCGACGCCCCGAAACATGAAAAGGACCCTCAGAAAAAAAGACGAAGCCGACCCTCTCCCGCTTGCGGGAGAGGGGGGACCGCGAAGTGGTGGGTGAGGGTCGTTGGACCAACTTTTCGGGACAGCAATAGGAAGCACTGGGATAAGAGCAGTCCTTTTCAGACGCGCCGCCGTTGCTTCCCTGTTCGTTTCCGGACACCAATTTTGCGAAATCGGACACTTTGGCCCCAAGTCGCCGAGCTGATTCAGGAGTTTTGTCCATTTAGTATCAGTAAGTTAGCGGATAATCTGCGGTGCGGTACCTAACGTGCCTTTGATCACTGCAAGCCAGGAGAAAGTGGAGGCTATCGGGAGCGCCGTTCCCGACCGCGAGCTTAGTGAAACCGCCACGGGTAATGGCTTACGCCTGATTGCTGACCTGCTTATGCTTATTACCCGTCAGGGTTAAGACGAGGGTCCCACCGTTATGAAGGAGGCGCCATGGCCAGAATCGAACGCATTCGACAATCGGTCCGCGCGTTGCCGGACGCGGCATCTCTGAAAGCGAGGGAAGAGGCAGGATGGAGGCTCTCGGCGATCGAGTGGCAGCGCGAGCTTGAGGCAGAAGTTCCCGGGGCGCGCGAAACGCTCGAAGAGGTAAGCTATGGCCTTCGCGTGGCGAACGACTGTTTGCACCTCGAAGAAGATCCTGCCGAGATGCGCACTTTGATGCTGATGATGGACCTGATCGTTCAAGATAACCCGCTCTCCCGCGTAGCGACCGCCCTGAATGAGAGCGGTCTCGCAACCCGGCAGGGAAGGCCGTGGAGCCCCGTTTCGGTCTTCAATATGCTCCCACGCCTGATCGAAGCCGGGCCAAAGATATTCTCGACTGAGGAATGGGAAGCGCGAAAGAGGTGGATCGTAAGGGCGGTCTGAGCGAAAAACCTTCGAACCCTGACTAGCCGAGGGCCTCGTCCTTGATATCCATGTAGAGGCGGCTTTCTGCCACCATATGAGGGTGGCGGGATAAACCCGCCGCTACAACCAGAACAAAATTCCCGTTTGCGCCCCGGTAACCGCCCAAGCGGTGCTGGCGCTATTTGCTAAGAGAAGCAGAAAAGAACTCGTCGACGCGATCCAAAACGTCGCGGGCAGTTTGGGCGCTTTGGACGCTCCTCCGCAACTCGGCGCCGTTACGGACGCCATGCGTGAACCAGCTCGCGAATTGCTTCATTTTGCCGATCGCGCCGGGCATGTCTTCTTCGACAAGCATTGCGTAATAGGAATGGATAAGTTCGTAACGGTCCGTTTCCGCCGGTTCTATATAGCTGCCGGAGCGGAAGAACTCCATCATCTGCCGGAATATCCATGGATTCGTGGGCGCTGCCCGGCCGATCATCACCGCGTCGCATCCGGTGCGGCTGAACAGGGCCGCCGCGGCTTCCGGCGACATGACGTCGCCGTTCCCGATCACGGGAATCCGGACGCTGCTCTTTACCTCCTGAATGATGTCCCACCGTGCCGCGCCGCTGTAGCCCTGAAGCCGGGTGCGCGGATGGACGGCAATCGCTTCCACTCCACAGTTTTCTGCCAGGCGCGCCACGGGAACGGCGACAATCTCTTCATCGCTCCAACCGGAACGGATCTTCACTGTGAAAGGAATGCTGACCGCCGCTCGAATTTTTCGGAAAATCTCTTCAAGTAACGGCAGTTCGCGCAGCAGACCTGACCCACCGCATCGAACTACCTTCTTGGCCGGACACCCCAGGTTAAGATCAATGATATCGAAGCCAAGGCCCTCGATGATGCGCGCCGCCTCCGCCAAGTGCGCGGGATCGGCGCCGAAAATTTGAGCGGTAATTGGCCGCTCTTCTTCTTTGTAATAGAGGAACCGCTGCGATTTGAGATTCTGGCGAAGCATGCCTTCGCTCGACACAAACTCGGTCATAATCAGACCGCATCCGCCCAGCCGTTTGATGAAGCGCCGGAAGACCGTATCGGTGATTCCCGCCATGGGCGCAAGAATCTGCGCAGGGCGGATCGACACGTTGCGAATTCGCAGTTCTTCAAAAAGCATGCTCTTTTGATTTCATTCTGCGACGGTACCGCCGGGCGGTGAACGCCCCACTCAATGAAATAGCTTTTCAAGAAGCGATGCCGGGCCCGCTGCAGTTCTGTGGTGCTTCCCCACCATTTTACCAGCTTCATAAGAGATAACACGTTAAACCGATCAGCACAGATTGTAGGGGCGCCCTTCATGGCGGCACATGCCGGGCTAAAGCCCGGCGTTACATCAAACCCGCGATGCCTCTTGCGCCCGATACGTTATGTGGCTCACCTTGGGTGAAACTTGTATAATGCGCGGGAGACGCCAATACCCTTGCCGAATCACGAAGGGTAATCCCTCAGTTTCGGGCGAGTAGCGGCGGCTTTACGCCGCCACGCAAAATGGCGGCATAAACCCGCCGCTCCGTCCGAGGCCGAAACTGAGGGATTATCAGGAAGGAGTTCGCACCGTTGAAGATTCGAGAGAAAAGCCAACTGATGTCCGGCACAGAAATAGATCGCAGCTTGGTCCGGCTGGCACATGAAATTGTGGAGCGCAACAACGGGGCAGCGGGTTTAGCGCTCATCGGAATCCGCAGGCGCGGCGCTCTTTTAGCTCAGAGGCTAGCCGCGAAAATAGGCGGTATCGAAGGTACGGAGCCTCCCTTCGCGGCACTCGATATCACGTTTTACCGTGATGATCTTTCCAAAGCCAGCCCTCAACCCCAGGTGAAGCGTGTTCCGCTTCCATTTGCCATTGAGGACTCGCTCGTCATCCTGGTGGACGACGTTCTCTATACCGGCAGGACGGTCCGCGCCGCCCTGGACGCCTTAGTGGATTACGGGCGGCCCCGGCGTGTGGAGCTTTGCGTCCTCATCGACCGAGGCCATCGGGAACTTCCCATTCAGGCAAACTACGTGGGCCGGACGGTGCAGACGTCTTCAAACGAAGTCATTGAGGTGCGCCTTCACGAGGTCGACCGCGAAGAGCGCGTCGTGGTTTCGGAAACCGATGGATAATCTCACTCACACGCTTACCGGAATTGCGATCGGGCAGGCGGGCCTGAAGCGGAAGACTCGTTTTGCCATGTGGGCGCTCATCATTGGGTCCAACTTACCGGACGTGGACGTGGTGAGCGCTGCCGGCGGAGAAGCCAGCTTCCTAAACCACCACCGGGGCATTACGCATTCGCTGATCGGGCTGACGGCGCTGGCTATTATCCTGGCCGGCGCTATCTACTATTTTGGCCGGAAAGCCATCCCGAAGAAGAATCAGCCGCCGCTCAGTTTGAAATGGCTGTTCATCCTCTGCTGGGTTGCCGCCGGATGTCACGTCCTGATGGACTACACCAATCAATATGGCATCCGTCCCTTTCTTCCCTTCAGCGGGCGATGGGTGGCGCTCGACATCATGCCCATCGTCGGGGTTTACGTGCTTCTCTTCCTGACCGTGGGCCTGGGCACTCCGCTCCTCATGCGGTTAGTCTCAGAAGAGGTTGGGGCCAAGAAGGCGAGCGCCGCCGCACGAAATGGCGCAATTTTTTCCCTTTGCGGTATCCTCGCCGTCTGGGGCTTGCGAGGTATGGCTCACCACCGGGCGCTCGGTATGCTCAATGCCAACGATTACGGACAAGAGCTTCCGGAACGGACCGGGGCCTTTCCCTCGCCCTTGAACCCGTTCGACTGGAACGGCGTCGTGGAGACGAAATCGTCCTACTATCTCCTTGAAGTGAACGCGCTTGGAAATGGCGCGCACGCATTCAACGCCGAGCCGATGCTCAAGACGCCACCCTCGGCGGCGCTTGTTGCAGCGGAAAAGACGCGCACGGCGAAAATCTTCCTCAATTTTGCCCGCTTTCCCTGGGCCGTGGTCAATCAAACCGAAGATGGCTATTCTGTTTTCCTGCGCGACCTGCGGTTTGCTTCTGCGGACTCGACGCGGTGGGATTTTGTTGTGGAGGTCGATCTCGACCGGTCGCTCCGGGTTCGTACGCAATCATTCAGCTTCAGCCGCCCGGTCCCGTTCTGAGACTCGCGGTTCGGGACTCGGGATTCGGGCGCTTATTGCCCTCCCGAAACACGGGAGCACCACAAGTGTGCTCTCTACACGGCCTCTCAGCGCCGAGGATTGCGACGGCGCTTAAAGCCGCGATAGAGGAGAGCGGATACGACCACAACAGCGACCATAATCAGAGAGATCCCGAGAGAATTCTTCTTCAGGTATTCCTGCGCTGCAACTCCATAATAGACGCCGAGCCAAGCCTCAAACCCGAACCGCAGCCCACGGCCAATTATCAGGGCGAGCAGAAACCTCCAGACGCTAACCCGAATACTCCCGGCGATGATCGCGAACACCTTGAACGGCATGGGAGGGGGTAATAGTGACGCGACGAGGATGGAAAGAAGGTCGTTGCGTTCGACCCAGTGCCGGACCGCGCTCTTCTCCTTCGCCGTCGTCGTTCTCGAAAGCACCTTAGTTCCGTGCAGCGTAAGTACGTAAATCGTGTAGGCGCCGAGCACAGAGCCGGCCGTGCACTCCAGAGTGTAAGGCACAACCTGGTGAGGGCGTATGCTGGAGAACTTGATGAGGAGAAGATCATTGATGAAAGGAAAAGCCAAGAACGAAGAGTCGAGATAGGAAATGAGGAAAAGCCCCCAACCCCCGTAGTGACTCAACGAGTGACTCAGCGTCGCTTCCAGGACTTTGATGTGACCCAAGCCAATGCTCCCCAAATTGATCAGGTCTCAGCATAACAGGGATGCTGCGAACCCCGCGGCGGCATCACATTGTTCAGCGTGGCATAGAAAGGCGAAGGATGGTTGTCAAACGGGTTGGAGAGGCTCGTTAGGCGTGCAAGAACAAAAAAAATCGGGGATGCATTCCGCATCCCCGATCTGTGCCTCAACTATGTTTGAAGAGGCTTACCTCTTTTTCTTTGCTTTTGCCTTCTTCTTCGCTGGCATCTTATTCTCCTCTCAGTATCGTTAAGAATCTTCCGCCAATAATTCTGGCGGAGCGCGTATTCAACATCATGTATAGTGATTGTCCGTCATCTTGTCAAGAAAAAAGTGATTGACGAACTCTCTTTTCTAATTTTTCCACAACTCTCAATTCCATTCTACGCGGAAATTGCGCACTGTTCTTCTTTAAGTTTGCGAAATCCCGCTGGACTTGTCGGGCAGAGTCCGCACTCTGACCCTGCAGCTTTTGCTTGGACGGCTCGGGAAAGGTCATGTTAAATGGCACGCTAATTTTTAGCGGTCGCGGGGAAATGCCGCAGCGTAATAAAACGAACGCTGCATTGCAATGCCGTGAAATCTTGTTTTCTTAACCAGATTTTCTAGAGACCCCTCACCCGCCTGCGGGCAGGAGCCGCTCCGTCGCTGAAGCTCTGGAGCGTAAGCGACCTTCGGTGGGCGCAGGCCCGACTCGCGCCGGCTGGAGAAAGCGCCGGCCGCGAGCCACCCTCTCCCGAGGGAGAGGGCAAGGGCTTCGCGCTGGTTTGCTTGCGGCTGCAAGGCCGCGCTGCGCCACCCGGCCGGAATTGACGATTGACGATTGTCGAATTTTCGCGATCATTTGATCGCGGCCGCAGACATAAAAGGCATGTCTGTATTGCAATACAGTAAAACCTTGTTTTTTAACCAGATTTTCTAGCGAGCCCCTCACCCGCCTGCGGGCAGGAGCCGCTCCGTCGCTGAAGCTCTGGAGCGTAAGCGACCTTCGGTGGGCGCAGGCCCGACTCGCGCCGGCTGGAGAAAGCGCCGG
>JASHOS010000021.1 GCA_030040995.1 Terriglobia bacterium
CGAATAATTGGGCGTCGTTCGTTTCCCGGCGGGAGCGGCGATAGCCCGCGAGCCTGCATAAAGCAACGCGCGGCACGCTCTCCGTTCCGGGAAGACCCTCGAACGCGCCCTCGAGACGCGGAGGCGGAAGTGTACGCGGTCGAAAGAAGGCCGGTCCATAACGCCTTTCTTTCTGAGCATCTCATTTTCGAGTCTGCCGGGCTTGCGCCCGTCCGTTGAATCTGCCAAGATCATCGGTTCACCCGAAAGGAGCACTAATGCCATTCGATGCGAAACAACGGAGCCGCACCATCACCAACGGGCCGGCGCGCTCGGGCGCGCGCGCCATGCTGAAAGCCGTCGGATTCACCGACGAAGACTTGGCGAAGCCCATCGTCGGAATCGCCAACACGTGGATCGAGACCATGCCTTGCAACCTTCACCTTCGCCAACTCGCCGCGAAGGTGAAAGAAGGCGTTCGCGCCGCAGGCGGTACGCCAATGGAATTCAATACCATTTCCATTTCTGACGGCGTGACGATGGGAACGGAAGGCATGAAGATGTCGCTCGTAAGCCGGGAAGTTATCGCCGATTCTATCGAGTTGGTGGCCCGCGGTCAGATGTTTGACGCGCTGGTGGCGCTCGTCGGCTGCGATAAGACTATTCCCGCTGGTGCTATGGCTCTTATCCGTCTCAACATTCCCTCCGTCTTGATTTATGGCGGCTCGATTGCCACCGGTAATTTTCGGGGAAGAGAGGTTACGATTGGCGACGTTTACGAAGCCATTGGCGCAAATGCCGCCGGACTGATGCCGGACGCTGAACTCAAGGAACTCGAGAACGTTGCTTGCCCCGGCGCGGGCGCTTGCGGCGGCCAATTCACCGCTAATACGATGTCCACGGTGATGGAATTTATCGGAATTTCGCCGATGGGCTTCAACAGCGTTCCAGCGCTCGCGCCTGGCAAGGCCGACGTAGCCTTCGAGTCCGGACGCTTGGTGATGGATGTGCTACGCCGCGGCCTCAGGCCGAGAGATATTTTTACGCGTAACGCCTTCGAGAACGCTATCGCCAGCGTGGCAGCCACAGGCGGTTCCACCAACTCGGTTCTCCACCTTCTGGCGATGGCTCGGGAGGCCGGAGTCCCTCTTTCCATCGACGACTTTGACGCAGTCAGCAGGCGCACCCCGATTGTCGCCTCTTTGAAGCCGGCGGGTGACTATATGGCCGTCCATGTACACCAGGCCGGCGGAATACCGGTCATCGCAAAGAGTCTCCTGGAAGGAGGCTTTCTCCACGAACACGAGATGACGGTGACCGGGAAGACTCTGGGCGAGGAAGCGCGGAGAGCAAAGGAAACAGCCGGGCAAAAGGTCATCCGGCCAGCTTCGACTCCTTTCAAGAGCACTGGAGGCTTGGTGATTCTGAAAGGAAATCTGGCGCCAGACGGCGCAGTGGTGAAAATTGCCGGGCACGAAAAACTTCACTATCGCGGCCCCGCGCGCGTCTTCGACTGCGAGGAAAACGCGATGGGCGCGGTGCTCCAGAAGCAAATCAAGCCCGGAGACGTCGTAGTAATCCGGTATGAAGGCCCGCGCGGCGGTCCGGGAATGCGCGAGATGCTGGGCGTGACGGGCGCGCTGGTAGGCGAAGGCTTGGGGGAAACCGTTGCCTTGCTGACCGATGGCCGCTTCAGCGGTGCCACTCGCGGATTAATGGTGGGCCACGTCGCGCCTGAGGCCGCGATGGGCGGTCCGATTGCCGCGCTGCGTGATGGAGACGTGGTCGTCTTCGATGTGAATGCCCGAAAGCTTGAGGCAGAGCTTTCGCCGGAGGAGCTCCGCAAGCGACTGGCGCAGTGGACATCTCCTCAGCCACGGTATCCTTCCGGCGTGATGGCAAAGTATGCGCGATTGGTTTCTTCGGCCTCCGAAGGAGCCATCACCTGCGCCTAAGCGATGTCGATGCCGCCTGTGTCCGTTCCTGAATAATCCAAGTTAAGGGAACGCGCGTCCCCTTCGGGGAGCAAGAACCGCTGGAGGCGTCACTCACTCGCATCAACGTTGCTGACTCAGGCTTACTGCTGCGTGAGTTCGCTCCTCTCTCTGTTCTCTTTTCTTCCCCGTGTCTCGCTTGTTCTTTTTTCGAGCTTGTCCCCTACCGGCGCTCGCCTCAATGTCCCGTAGTGGGTCAGTTTGATGTAGAGGCGGCTTCATGCCGCCATCTGGCGAGGTAAACTCGCCGCTACAAGTTCAAACTGACCCACTACGCAATGTCCCTATTAATTGAAGGAGGTCCAACCTGATGATACATTTTTGGAAAGCTTGGGAGAACTGGGTATTAAGCGTTGGAATTATAGCCGGCGCCGTTGTCGCCGGGCTTGCCGCTCATTTGCTGGTGTTTCTCATCCTCAGCCGGCTGGCGAGAAAGCCTGGACGAGTGATTGAGGCCTCGCTGGTTCACCACGGCCGGGGCCCAGCCCGGTGGGTGTTCCCTCTGGTCGCGCTCCTCATCCTCATTCCTTTGGTTCCCATTGCTCCGTTCCTGCGAACAGCAGTTCAGCATATTCTCGGCCTTGGAGTGATCGCGGCGGTTGCTTGGATCATTCTGCTGCTGCTGGAAATATTCGCCGATGTTCTCGCGGCGCGATACCGCATGGACGTCGAGGACAACTTAATGGCAAGGAGGGTGCAAACCCAGGTTCAGATGCTTCGCCGCATTGCCACCGTGGTCATCATCATCGTGACCCTGGCGATCATGTTGCTCACGATACCCAATGTCCGTTCCATCGGCACAAGCCTGCTCGCCTCAGCCGGCATTGCCGGGCTGGTGATCGGCATGGCCATGAAATCCACGCTGGGCAATCTCATCGCCGGAGTTCAGCTTGCCCTCACGCAGCCCTTCCGCATGGAAGACGCGGTGATTGTCGAGGGCGAGTGGGGCTGGATCGAGGAAATTACATCCACATATGTTGTCGTGCGAATTTGGGATTGGACCCGTATGGTGCTGCCCTTAACCTACTTTATTGAGAACCCGTTCCAAAACTGGACGCGTACCACCGCCCAGTTGATTGGCCAAGTGCATCTCTTTGTGGATTACACCGTCTCCGTAGACGAGCTGCGAAAGGAGCTGGAACGTATCGTCAGGACGACGGATAAATGGAGAGGCGAAGTATGCGTTTTGCAGGTGGTCGAAACTACCGAGCACTCCATGCAACTGCGCGCGCTCGCCGACGCCAAAGACGCAGGTACCGCGTGGGACCTGCGATGCTACGTTCGTGAAAAGCTGATCGCTTTCCTGCAGGAGAAGCATCCCCAGGGGCTGCCCAAGACGCGCGCCGAATTGAATTCTTTTCCCGCAGCCGGATGGAACTCTCGTCAGGAACCGACTGAGGCAACGTGACGAGCTCGGTTCCCTCAAAGCACCACCAAGAGAAAGGAGTTTTGTTTTCACACTCCGTGCCTTGGTGGTTCAAGCGATTATTCACCGCTTCTTTCGCCCTGGGCTATGATGTTTCAGCCCTTCGGGCCTCACGTTACCTTCCCGATTAAGCGATCCCTCACCGCTGTGTTTGAGGTGACTTCGCAGGCGGGGCAGAAGCAGCGTTGGCACCAGGAATCACTTGGCTGAGGCTGGCCGTGTAGAAGCGGAAAAAGCCCTCTCCCGGCGGGGCCGCATCAACGGTTTCGGTGCACTGGCCCGGAGCAGTGCGGCGGATCACGCGCCGGAAGAGCCAACCCGAAGGAGTCAAAGGGCCGCCGGCGGGATTGAGGTCAATTTCTCCCGGCTTGGCAGTCACCACGTAGTTCATCACGAATCCGTGCGAGGAGTAGAGCGTGACGTGATACACCCCGGCGGCGGCGCCGGGGCTCAGAATCCCCATCATCCCTTCCTGCATCGCCGGAACATTTGCCTCGGCTGCAAGCGAGACTTCCTCTCGGAGCAAAAGGAAATGCCTGCCCAGCGCATAAGAGAACGACAGAAGCACGTTGCCCTGCCTTCCCCTGTCTACCGTCGTGCCGGACCACTGGCCGACCAGCCATCCCATGCTCGAATAGTCAGCTTGCGCAGGGAGTGGGATCGTATAAGTACCGGCATGCTGCTTCCGCGCGGCGAGTGCAGCCGTCGCGCTTGCCAGGAGCAACGCGGCCAGATAAAGCGCCAAAACCGGTTTCATAACGCCTCGATCTTTACCGGCAACTTGCCCGTCCGAGCGTGTGAAAAAGCGAAGCCTTCGCCAAATCCTCACGAGGATGACTTTGGCAGCCCGGTTTGCGCCAAGCAGTTCACCAGCTTGTCATAAGTTGTGGAAAGTTCCTCGGGAAGCACCCGCGTCTCGCCCACAACGGACATAAAATTGGTATCGCCAACCCAGCGGGGCAGCAGGTGCAGATGAAGATGATCGGCCACGCCCGCTCCCGCGCATTTTCCCAGATTCATGCCGAGATTATAGCCCTCCGGGCGGTACGCCGCCGCGAGAGCCTGCTGGCTCGTCTTGGTAAGCGCCATCATTTCCTGCATCGTCTCGTCCCGTAAGCGCTCAAGATTAGCTACGTGCGCGTAAGGAGCTATTAGAAGATGCCCCGTGGCATAGGGATAAAGATTTAAGAAGACAAAGTTGAACTTGCCGCGATGCAGGATATATTGTTCCCGGTCATGCGCAGGCGTGCGGCACGCCATTTCACAGAAGGCACATTCGTGCGCGCCGGGCGGCTCGCTTACATAACGAAACCGCCACGGGCTCCAGAGATGATCCATAGGGCCGCTGAGGATGGTAAGCTCTTCGAATCGGGGCTCGGTTTTCGGGATTAGGGACGGTTAGCAGCGAAGCCGCCGTCATTCCCGAATCCCGGACCCCAATCCCTGATCCCGGACCTGCAGACGCTCAGAATGACATGGCGGATTTATTCTTTCACAGTCACTTATGCTGCCTTGCGACACCCTCAAAGCATGAAAGAAGAACTCGTGCCCTCGCCCCTATGGGTGAGAGGGTGGCGCGCAGCGCCGGGCCTGCGCCCACCGAAGGTCGCTTACGCTCCAGAGCTTCAGCGACGGAGCGGCTCCTGCCTGCAGGCGGGTGAGGGGGTCGCGGCTGAGAATCTCAAGTCAGCTTCTCGGCGTTGTCGGTCGAAGCTTCCGCGACACCTCCAGTAGGTGAGGTGGACGCAGCATCGCTTGCACCGCCATTGACAACATCTTTGAGCTCTTTGCTGGGCTTAAAATAAGGAATCCGCTTCGCAGGCACGTCAACTCGCGCGCCGGTTTTGGGATTGCGTCCTACACGCGATTGGCGCTCGCGTGTGCGAAAACTGCCAAAACCGCGAATCTCGATTTTCTGCCCCGATCGAAGCGACTTGACGATACTCTCGAACACCGTATCGACGATGAGTTCGGAATCCTTGCGGCTCATTTCCGTAGTTCGAGAGATATCTTCGATGAGATCAGCCTTCGTCATTTGTCACTCCTTGCCCTCCTGTTGGCCTTCTGGCTTGGCGATCGGCGCGGATTGTCCGGACGCTGCCCGTGAGGCAGCAACCGCGGACACCGCTCCACCACCTGCGGCCGCGTTGCCGGATGCCACCAGCGGCTCTCTTTTCAGATTGTCACCGTGCGAGAGTGGCGCTTTGAGGCTCAAGGCGATGCGCTTCTCGGCCGGATCGAGCCGGAGCACGTGAAAGTCGTACTCGCCCCCGATTGCCAAGGGGCTTGTTCCGGTGGCAGCATGGTCCCCATCGATTTCAGAATTATGGCACAAGCCCTCAATCCCCTCCTCGACCTGCACGAACACTCCGAACTGCACAATGCGGACGACTTTTCCGCGCAAAGAAGCGCCTAACTGAACCTTGGAGAAAAACTCTTCCCAGATATCCGGTTGCAACTGTTTCAGTCCGAGCGAGATGCGCCGCTTTGCCGGGTCAAGGTTCAAAATCTGCCCTGTGACCCTTTGTCCCTTTCGGAGGATCTCTCCGGGATGCTTGATATTTTTGTTCCACGAAAGATCCGAGACATGGATCAAGGCATCAACACCGTCCTCAAGCTCAACAAAAGCGCCGAAATCGGTAAGATTTCGAACGCGGCCTTCGACGGTCATTCCTGTCGTGTAGCGCTTAGCCAGCGTTGTCCAGGGATCGGCCAGCGCCTGCTTGAGGCTCAGGGATATCCGGCGCTGGTCTCCATGAATTTCCAGGATCACCACCTCGACCTCATCGTCCACCTTGACCATCTTCGAAGGATGCTTCAATCTGCGGCTCCACGCCATCTCCGACACGTGGACCAACCCCTCAACGCCTGGTTCAAGCTCTACAAAGGCCCCATAGTCCGTGATGCTGACCACGCGCCCCTTGGATTTCTGGCCATCCTGGTAATTTGCCGCGACCGTCAACCACGGGTCAGGGGTAAGCTGCTTCAAGCCGAGTGACACCCTTCCTTTCTCCGAATCATACTTGAGGACCTTCACCTGAACTTCTTGCCCCGGCTGGACGACTTCGGAAGCATGAGTCACCCGCCCCCAGGCGAGATCGGTCACGTGCAGGAGGCCGTCCATTCCGCCAAGGTCTACAAAAGCGCCGTAATCCGTCACGTTCTTGATGCGCCCGGCGAGCACCGCTCCTTCACGGAGCACGTCGAGAAGCTGCGTCCTCTTCTGGCTTAACTCCTCCTCCAGGGCGGCTTTGCGGCTCAAAACTAAATTGCTTCTCAGCTTGTTGAGTTTGAGAATCTTGCAGTAAATTTCCTGCCCAATCAGTGAGTCCAGATTGCGAAGCGGCCGCAAGTCTGCTTGCGACCCCGGGAGGAAGGCGCGCACGCCGACATCGACGATCAGCCCACCCTTCGTCCGGTCCGTGACGCGCCCTCTGATATTCGACCGGTCCCGGAACGCATTCTCGATTTGTTGCCAGAATTTGAGATGCGCCGCCTGCTTGTGGGAAACGGTAAACGCTCCCTCTTCCTCGTCATAGCTAACGATCTGAACGTCAACGACGTCGCCTGGAGCAACCGACAGCGTGCCGTCCGGCGCCACGAACTCGCTGCGAGAGATAGCACCTTCGCTCTTTTGGCCGATATCAACCAGTACCTCGGAATCAGTGATTTTCAGCACCTTCCCTTGGAGTATCTTGCCTTCCACCACCTCGGGCAGCACTTCCTCGCCCGCGAAAAGAGCGCCTGGCTCGGCAGTTTCGGTGTTATCCTTCTCCTCGATTTCCCGCGCTTCCGGAGAAGCTCCGCTCGTCTCCCGAACACTCGTCTGCTCTTCAAACCGCATTCCCATTTCGTTCCTGCCCCACGCACCCGAGTAGTGGAGAAGATAATCATTCTAAGTTCACCGGAACTCTAAGTCAACGCGTGAACCTGGGGCAGCGGGTCGCGTCAAAGTCCGGATAGGGGTGGTTGTAGCGCAACGTTCGCCTTGTAACGCTGCGGCTTTTTCGTGCAATGACAAGCCGCAGCCTTGAAAATGCTCCCGGTTTGAGCGTGGATCTTCTGAAAACGAAAGACTTATGGCGTCGTCAGTTCGTCCGCCGCCGACAAGGAGCATTTTCATTTGCTTTCGCGGGCCAACGGCCCATCATGATAGGGCTGAAAAGCGAGCCCTCCGCTACAAAAACGCACTCCAAACCGTAAGAAGCCCGACTTTGACGTGACCGTGCCTTGGGCGGTGCCTCAGAAGCCGTGAATTAATCGTTTGAACCACAAAGGCACCAAGGTACGGAGCTTGAAAACAAAACTCCTTTCTCCGTGTCTTGGTGTCTTTGTGGTGAGATCTGCAATTTATTCAGACGTTCTCAGTTTCGGGCTCGTAGCGCAGGGCTTTACCCGGCACGTGCCAACCTAAAGGTCGGCGCTACACCGCTCGGCGACCGTGGATCGGGATTCGGAAAGCAGAAGCTCACTTCGGCCCGAACACCGAGTCGCGAGCCCCGATCTCCGAGCCCCCGCTGTTTGCGCTACACTCGATTCGATGGCAGTAAGCCAATGCATGTCCGGGAGCAGCGACGTGATCGTCGTCGGGGGTGGGCTGATTGGATGCGCGATCGCGTTCCGTCTTGCGCGGATGAAGATTAGCGTGACGGTTTTCGAGCGTGGTGCGCCGGGCTGCGAAGCCAGCAGCGCCGCGGCCGGAATGCTTGCTCCTCAAGGCGAGACCGTAGCGCCGGACGCATTTTACCAACTCTGCGCCGCCAGCCGGGATCTCTATCCGGACTTTGTGGCTGAAATCGAGGAGATGACCGGACAGCCAGTCAACCTCAGGCGTGATGGCACTCTGATGGTAGCGGTCAGTGAGGATGAGAGGCTAAGCCTCAATAATGTCTTTGAGGGCCAGACCAGAGCCGGGCTGCCTCTCGCCCGGCTCACGGTTGCCGAAGTCCGTGAGAGGGCGCCGCTGCTCTCACCCCGGGTGGCAGGAGGACTGCTTGCGCCGCAGGACTACTGGCTGGACAACGAGATGCTGGTTAGATCGCTTCATGCGGCGTGTCTAAGCTGTGGTGTAAAATTCTGCTCACACATCGGGGTGGAGCGATTCAACGTCTGCAAAAATCGTCTAGACAGCATTGAAACAGGTTCAAGCCAGCGATTAGGGGGCGGATGTTATTCTGCGCATACTTATGTGCTGGCGTGTGGGGCCTGGTCCTCTGAAGCTGCCGCTTCATTGGGAGTCCGGCTTCCGGTAAGGCCGTGTCGCGGCCAGATGATGGAGTTTGAGGTAAGCTCGGATTTCCCGGTTGCCGTGCGTTCGGGACACCACTATCTGGTGCCGCGTTCAGGCGGCAGGCTCATCGCCGGTAGCACCATGGAGGATGCCGGCTTCGAAAAAAAGGTTACCGCCCAAGGGATACTCTCGATTCTCGATAGCGTTTGCCGCTTCGCCCCGTTCGTCAAGGATCTTCCCTTCCGCCGAGCCTGGGCGGGGTTGCGTCCAGACACGAATGATCACAAGCCGATTCTGGGATTTGGAAGATTCGAGAACCTCGTTTACGCCACCGGCCATTTCCGCAACGGCATCCTTCTCGCTCCCATCACAGCGCAGTTGATCAGCGAGCTTATTTCATCCGGCTCGTGCTCATTGCCCCTTGACGAGTACAGCCCCGCCCGCTTCTCGTGCTAAGCGTGCGCAGCCCCGGTTGGCAAGAGGATGCCCGAGGAGAGGTAGCGCAGCGCGGCCTCACGGCCGCAAGCAAACCAGCGCGAAGCCCTTGCCCTCTCCCTCGGGAGAGGGTGGCTCGCGGCCGGCGCTTTCTCCAGTCGGCGCGAGTCGGGTGAGGGGGTCGCTAAAAAATCTGGTTAGACAAACAAGATTTTACGACGTTGCAATGCAGACCTGCGGTTTTTGCAGGTCTGCGGCTTTTATCCCCGGAACTCGAGAAAAGCCGCAGACTCTCGCACTTCAGAGAGTCTGTGCTAGCCGGCGACGAATATGAGCTCTGGGCGCAGCAAGGGGACGCCCTACGCGCTGGCGCTCTTTTCCTTGAAGCGGGGCGCAAACTCTTCCGCCACGAACTGTTCAATCGAAGTAGGCGTGGTGTTCTGGGCAGAGCGGGACTCAAGCGGCGCCATATGGCCGGAGTTCAGCGAGCCTGACATTTCCAGGAGAAGATCGGCCATGTTGGGGGACATACCCATTTGAACGAGAGATGGCTTGAGCTGTGAGGACGGGAATTGGGAGTATGCAAGATCGGGTTTGCCAATGGCATTGCCCACCACGGTAGCCGCTTCGCTATAGCTCACGTCGCGCTGGCCCAAAAGCTCCCGGGTTCGCTTTCCGCTGAAGCTCAGCGTCAGCAAAGCCTCAGCCGCGAATGCGCCAATGTCACGCGTCGCAATCAGAGGGATGCGCAAGTCAGCTCGCAGCGGCCCCCCCATCATGCCAAAGCTCTTAATCACCCCAACCTGCGGCAGCAAGTTCTCCATAAAATACCCGGCCCGAAGGTAAAGCGCCCTGAGTTGGCCAATGCCGCTAAGTTTTTGTTCAAAGTTGTGCAAGCCCACAACAGGGCCTGTTCCGTCCGGTTTGTCAGCCCCAACGCTGCTCAGTAGGACAGCGTACTCCACCCCGGCCTTCTCCGTGGCCGTGGTGAGTGCATCGCTCACTCGTTCCTGGTAGCTGCGGACGTCCGGTGCCGCGATGTTTGGCGGAATCATCACGTAGACCGCTTTCGCGCCTGCGAAGGCTCTGGTCAGCGCGGCTGCATCCGCCACGTCAGCGACAATAGCCTCGGCGCCTTTTTGAGCAAGAGGCCCCAGCCGGCTGGCATCGCGCCCGCTCACTCGAACTTTCTCCCCGCGAGCCAGCAGTTTCTCGGTAATCACTTTCCCCGTATTTCCTGTAGCGCCAGTGATGACATACATGTTTGTTACCTCCGTTGAGAAATTTAAACGGCGGCCCACATCCTCCCACGCAGTCCCTATTATCGCCCAAAAACAGTTCGTAGGGCCGGCATCCCTTCGCTTCGCTCAGGGCAAGCTCTGCCGGCCTTGTCCAAAGCCAGCAGGATACTGACGCTACCCACCGGCGCCCTTACGCATGCCGCGCGAGATAAAGCATTAGGGCAAAAATCACGATAGGGATCAAGGCCAGCAGTAAATAAAACAATGCTTTTCGCCGCCACGGTGTGCGTCGCCGCTTCCAGTCGCTGAGCTCGAGGCGGTCTGAAACACCTACCTGGTCTTGATGTTCGAGATCCCATGCAAACTCACGCGCCGTCGCATAGCGCCGCCTGGGATCACGTTCCAGGGCGCGATAGATGATTTCCTGTAATTGGGGAGAGATTTGGGGATCAATTTCGCGCGGCGGAACAGGATTGTTCAGCACCCGGTCATTCATAATTGCGAAGGCGTTGGGTCCTTGGAAGGGAGTTTTTCCGGTGAGCATCTCGTACAACATCACGCCTAGCGCGTACAAATCGCTGCGTGCGTCACCACGGCTTCCCTTTACCTGTTCCGGGGAAATGTAGTCCGGTGTTCCCATGACCTGGGAAAGCTTCGCGAAAGTTATTCGGCGAGCTCCGGCGTTGGCCGCAATGCCAAAGTCGATCAGCTTGATGCGGTCTTCAGCGTCAACCATGATGTTTTCCGGCTTTAGATCGCGATGCGCCACTCCCTGGCTGTGAATATAGCCCAGCGCGCCACAGATCCCGAGCGCGATGCGGACGGCACGTTCGGCCGGAAGCTTCTTTTGCTCGCTGAGGATTTGACGGAGCAGCCGCCCTTCCACCCACTCCATCACCATGTAGACCTGGCTGCGGCTCTTGTCGGCAAAGACTTTCATTACGCTGGGATGACTCAGCCTGTTTCCAATCTCTTCCTCGCGATGGAAGCGCTCAAAGAAGACCAGGTCGCTTTCCATCTCGGGATGCGGAATCTTGATGGCTACCGGATTGCCCGTGCGCAAATCCGTGCCACGGAAGATGGATGCCATGCCGCTGCGCGCAACGAGGTTTTCAATGCGGTAATGGTCGAGCTGGTCACCAGGGTGGAGTGAAGTCATCGCCGGGGCACGTCAGCGGCGAAGGGCCGGCGGGGGGGGGAAACCGGGCTAGCGGATCCTGTACGGCCGCCCCCGGTACATGCCCACACGTTCGACGCTTCGAACGCGGATAAGCTGAACGCTGATATTATCGCTGCCGTCGCGCTGATTGGCAATGGAGATCAACTCCTGGGCTGCAGTTTCGAGGCGAGGACTATCAGCCGTGATCCGGGCCATCTCCGGGGGGGTAAGCGCGCCGTGCAGGCCGTCCGAGCAAAGCAACAGCATATCGCCTCGGTACAGTTGGTTTTCGCACGTTTCGACTTGCACGAACAAATCATTGCCGAGCGATCGGCTGAGTAGATGGCGGGTCGGAACCTCGGCGGCCTTCTGCGCCGAAAGTACCCCCAGGCGCACTTGCTCGTTAGCCACAGTATGATCCCGCGTGAGCGCCGTGGCTCGCCCCTGGCGGACAAGATAGCAGCGCGAGTCTCCCACGTGGGCCACGACTACACGGTCGAATCGCAGCGCACATGCAACGAGCGTGGTGGACATGGCCACGCCGCCGGGGCAAGCCTCCTGCCCGGCTTCATAAACGACTGTATTGGCCTCCTTTACCAGGCGCTGCAACAGCACGGTGTGTGGCTCTCCCCGCCCTGCGCCTCGGAAACCCTCGGCTAGGCTTTCGATGGCGGTTCGGGCCGCCACTTCGCCCTGCGCCTGTCCCCCCACGCCGTCCGCCAGGGCAAACAGCCAGCCCATGCTGCGCCCCTGCACGGGCGTCAGTGGAAGGACGTATCCCAGATAATCTTCGTTTCCCTCGCGCACCCGTCCGCGGTCGGAAAGCTGCGCAAACTCAACGTCGAGCATAGAACATTCGCACGCGAGACCTGCGGCTACGTCATTCGCCAACCCTCAAGGAAGCGCGTTCGAAGGCAGTTGAAACCAAGGTCGTGCGCCCGGTTCTTTTGCTGGCGCGCGTGAAATAGATCGCTCCGTATATTCCCCAGACAATCGCGATTCCGAGAGCCAGCAGCGGCTCCATCTTGGTGCCGTAGCCCAAGAATGGACCTACGAGGTAGAAACCAAGGCAAGCCAGATTGGCAAGCAGACCGAACACAGGAATGACGAGGTGGCGTACTGCTTTGAATTTCGGGTGCTTGTGATAAGCCACCATGCAAACCACGCAACTAAACCCATACAGCAGAAAAGTGCCGAAATTCGAGGTCAGGGTGACGGTGAGCAGTGAATTGGGAAAGGCCGCCATGGCTGCGTGGGAGACATATCCAAAGCTCGACCAAAAGCCCTGGGGCAGCGCCTTGACGGTGGCGTCGCTAAGGGCGCCGGCGTCACCAAACAACATGGAAACACCCAAGCAGCCGATCACTGCCGAAATGCCAGCCAGCGTCCAAATCGCGCGGTGCGGCGTAAGCTTTTTCCCGTGCAGCATGCCGAAATGCTCAGGCACTTCTTGGTCCTTGCCCATGGCGTAAGTCACCCGCGCGCCAGTGTTGATGCAGGCAAGCGTGGTGCCGATCAGTGCCAGGAACACCGTAATCGCCTCGGCCAGCATAAAGTAGCGGCCTCGCCCAGGGCCGAACAGCGCGTCGCCGACCGTGATCATGAGGTCGCCGATGGGCGCGGCTGAGCCTTGGGCGTTTACCATGGTGTAGCCGCTGTTCAAGACGTAGTTCGCCGCAAAATATTCGAACAGATAACAGAATGCTCCCTGAACCAACAGGGACGTGATCACCGCGATCGGAATGTCACGCTTGGCATTCTTGGCCTCCCCTCCCAGGGAAGTGCACGATTCAAATCCCACCAGAATCAGGATGGCCACAGTAGCTTGCACAAAAACCCAGCCCCAATTGTGGGCGTCGATGACTGAGAAGGCGCTCTTGTGACTGAGAAAGTTCCCGCTGGTGTCGTGCGCGGGATAGCTGATGTGGTAGGGCACAGGCTTTCCCGATGCGTCAAGTTGGGGCACGGGCCGACCCGCAGAATCTCGCGCAATAGTCTCGCTCGCTTGCCCGTTCGCTACCGTCTTCGTCGTGGCAAACTCATAGCTGTAAGCGTCACCGGAAGCAGAATCAAACTGCCACGCCACCGAACCGGGCGGGTGGCTGGTGCGGTAGCCCAGAGCCATTACGGAGAAGACGAGCAACGCGCTGATTTGGATGATGTTGATGGCCACGCTGACGGCGGTCGAGCCCGTCACGCCCCGGTAGGCAATGTAGGCCACGCCAAACGAGGCGGCAATAGCCACAAGCATCATGAACATCGGCCCCGGATTCGACGCGCTCATCACGCTCGGCCAAAGCGTGCCCAGAATATAGCCGCAGAACACGCCAATCACGGCCACCATCACGCCGGGATACACCCAGTAGTAGAGGTGGGATGCCCAGCCGACTATGAACTTCGACAGCCTCGCATAACGCCAGGCCTTATCGTGATTCAGGAAAGATTGCTCAGCGAAATAATACGAGCTGCCGGTTCCCGGATACAGCTTGGCCAACTCGGCATAACTCACCGCCGTCGCCAGGCATAGCAACAGAGCTACGAATATGCCCAACCACATCGCTGGCGCGGTCGCACCGGTCGTGGCTTGGATTGCGAAGGTGAGCCAAAGAAACGCTCCCGGCGCGATGAGCGCCATGGCGTTCATTGTCAGTCCTGTCAAACCCAGCGTTTTTTTCATCTCCGGTCCGGCATTTTCGGCCATATCCATTCTCCTTTGCGAATAGTAGTGTCGATGCGTCCGATCATGCACTGGAATGCGGCTGCATGTACAACGCAAAGTTTCTATTGCGCAGATAAGAGTTTCATATTCCCAACAGCAGCGTTTCGCTTTTAGTCATGATAAAAAAATTCGATTGGACAGGCCTTTTTGCCGGGGCATACGCTCTCTGTCAAATGAAGCTAGCGGGGCTCCTATTGTTGCTGGCGGGATGGGGAATCGTTCTGGGAGCGCTGGCCCTTTTTCCCGCTGGCGCCCCACGCACGGTTTTCGTGCTGGCAGGCGCCGCCGTGGAGGTGTTGGGTCTGACGCTGACCGTCCGCTCGCATTGGGTTCAGCGCGAGGAAGGAGAGTGACGGGCCTGCCCATTACGGTTCTTCCTCAATCCACCATCTTTCTCTGCGTTTTCTCCATCACCCTTATACCCCTTGCCGTCGCAGGGCTCTCACTTATTAATACGGGATTGGGCCGCTCGCGGAGCGCCTCTCACATGATGGTGGCGTCGCTTTGCGTCATGGGCGTGGCGATGCTCGTTTATTTCGCCTGGGGGGCGGCCTGGGAAGGCTTTGCCGGCCAGCCCGCCCACGTTTTCGAGTTGGTCGGCAAACCGTGGAATTGGCTTGGCGCTGGTCCTATTTTTCTCAGAGGTCTGGAACCGGGTGGCTCCCTCGCTTGGCTGACTGCTTGGCTGGAAATGCTCGCCGTGGGGCTGGCGGCGGTGATCCCGCTGGGCAGCGGCGCGGACCGCTGGCGCCTCGGCGCCAGTTGCGCATCAACGGTGCTGTTGGCCGGGTGGACCTATCCTCTGTTTGCCCACTGGGTCTGGGGCGGAGGTTGGCTCGCGCAACTGGGAGCAACTTACGGACTTGGCCATGGGTTTCTGGATATTGGAGGAGCCAGCTCAATTCAGGTGCTGGGTGGCCTCACCGCATTATCCATGGCATGGATTTTAGGGCGGCGCCGGGGAAAATACGCGCCTGGCGGCATCATGGTTGCGCTCCCCGGCCACAATGCCGTTTACGTACTGTTTGGTTGCATGCTGGCGCTGCTGGGATGGCTGGGATTGGACTTCGCCGGGGCTATTCTGTTCAGCGGTATTGGGCCAGAACGAGTTGCTCTAATCGGAATCAATGTGACGCTGGCCGCCTCAGCGGGCGCTTTAGCGGCTGCGGCGATCACTCGCACCCGCTTCGGCAAGCCGGATGCCTCGCTTACCGCGAATGGCTGGGTGAGCGGACTGGTGGCATCGAGCGCCGCGTGCGCTCTTATCACGCCCGCGGCCGCAGTTCTAACCGGCCTTGTTGCCGGAATGCTGGTTACGCTGGCCGTTGAATGGCTGGATGTGAAGTTGGCTGTCGATGATCCGGGCGGCGCGATTTCCGTACATGCTGTGGGCGGCATTTGGGGATTGCTTGCAGCCGGCGTACTCGCCCATTTTCCGGTCACAGCAACCGGGGTTTCTGGCCGCGTGCCCTCGAGCGGCGGTTCCGGACAACTGTTGGCACAGATCGTTGGAGTTACAACTCTCATCGGATTTGTGCTGCCGCTCACCTATGGCTTGAATTGGCTGCTCGATCGCTTCTTCCGGCAGCGGGTGAGCGCGGAAGGCGAGCGCCAGGGCCTCGATCTCTATGAACTGGGAGCAGGCGCCTATCCCGAATTTGTAACCAACCTCGAAGATTGGACCCAACGGTAACCCTTCGCCAACTGGTGAGAAATCTGGTGTAGTGTCCAGGAGCTGGGCGGACAATCCGCTTCAATGGGTGGCGCAGCGCGGCCTCAACCAAAGTTATAGGTACCCTGCCCTCTCCCGAGGGAGAGGGCGGCTCGCGACCGGCGCTTTCTCCAGCCGGCGCGGGCCGGGTGAGCGGTCGCTCGCCGAAGAATCTTGTCAAAAAAACAAGATTTTACGGTATTGCAATACAGAGATCGCGCACTTTGCGATGTCTGCGACCCGCGGAAGTCGCAGACATCGCGAGAAGCGGCCATATCTGCGCCACCCAGACGATCCCAAAACATAAGAACTCAAGGGCGGGGTTTCGACCCACGCTTGTCCAAATTAGGCTTCAGATTTCGGA
>JASHOS010000190.1 GCA_030040995.1 Terriglobia bacterium
CTGCGTCCAGCCGCCGCCGATGCGCGGCCGTCGATGGCCTTGCCCTCCGCTCCGCCCTAAACGTTCGCCCTTCGGGCTCGCAGGGCTTCGCTCCGGGCAAGGCCATCGACGAAGACAAACACAAGAACAAAGACCAAAAGAAAAAGGGGACACTTCTAACGAGGTAAGAGAGGGGACATTTCTAAAGAGGCTTGACATCAAGTGTCTTTCGCTGATTGACACTGCGTTATGCGCCGCATTACGATGGGCACGGTCTTCATGGCAATCCGATTCAGATGGTTCAGGAAATCCTGCATTCCCACTGCCTACGCGGTCGTCCTCATGGCAGCGTTGCCTGCTTGGGGAACGCAACCTTGCACCCGGTGCCACCCGCGCGAGACGGCGGGATTTGAGGCCTCGCCAATGGCGCGGTCCCTGGAGGCTCCGGCGCGCGAACCCTCTGCAAACTTTGTTCACGCGGCATCGAATACGCGGTTTTCGATAAAATGGAATGGCTCCCAAATGATCCAGGGACTGGAGCGCGATGGGGCTTCCGCGAGCTACAACATTGCCTACGCCGTTGGTTCAGGAAGCCACGCCGCCGGATACCTCATCCAGATTGCCAATCACCTCTTCCAGTCACCTCTCAGCTATTATGCAGGCCACGGCTGGGGCATGGCGCCAGGATACGAAAACAACCGAACGCCTGACTTCTACCGTCCCATCAGCCCCCAATGTCTGTTCTGTCACTCGGGTGAGGCCCGGCCGGTTCGAGGAACTTTAAATACTTATCAAGAGCCTCCTTTTGAAGCGGAACGCATCAACTGCCAGCGCTGCCACGGGCCCGCCGAGGCCCATTTGCGCAACCCGGTCGTTGGCTCCATCCTCAATCCTGCAAAGCTGCGGGGGGCGGCGCGTGACAGCGTTTGCGAACAGTGTCACCTGAGCGGCGAAGCGTTTATCCTGAGTCCGGGCAAGCACTTCAGTGACTTCCATGCCGGCGAAGACCTGGAAGATGTGTTCACGGTTTACGTTTTCAAGTCATCGCGAGATCCCGAGCATCCGAACGCGCTCACGGTGATCAGCCAGTCGCAGCAGCTTGCGCTGAGCATGTGCGCACGTATGAGCGGAGGAAAATTATGGTGTGGCACATGCCACAATCCACACGAGCAGCCCGTCGATCCCGTGGCCTATTTCTGCTCCCGCTGCCTTTCATGCCACGGCGCAGCATTGCTCGAGACGCACCCTAAGCCCAACCGGAATTGTATTGCGTGCCACATGCCGCGCCTTCCGGTGACTAACGGAGGCCACACGATCTTCACCGATCACCGGATCGCAATCTATTCGGCACAAGAGATCACTGGGAAAGCGGTCCCTGCCGCCAACCCTGCTTCGGGACAGCAAACGCTTGTGGCCTGGCGTCCGCCACCCGCGATGCTTCAGCAGCGGAACCTGGGGCTGGCGGACGTTCGGACCGGAGAGCGGCTAAAATCCTTTAGTCTCGTGAACCAGGGATTCAAATTGCTGTTACAGTGTTGGTCAAAGTTTCCCAACGATCCTGTCGTGGTTACAGCGATTGGCCAGGTGCTCTTGGGGACCGGGGACGCCAGCCAGGCAGAAGCCCTGTTCCAAAAGGTGATCCAAATGACGCCGAATGACGCGTCAAGCTACGTCCATGCGGCTTTGGCATCGCACGCGGAGCACGAGGACGCCCAAGCCATCGCTTGCCTGAACAAAGCGCTGCAGCTTGATCCACTCGTCGAGCAGCCTTACCGTGATCTTGCCGGAATTTACGCTGCGGACCACAACCTCGTCATGCGCCGCGCCACCTACGAACGATTCCTCCGAGCTTTTCCCAAAAGCATTGAAGCCCAGACCGGGCTTCAAACGTCCAGCCAGATCAAGCTTCTGCCTGCTGGGGGCGACGACGGCACGCCTCCCAATTAGGCTCCGGCTCATTCCGGTAGTCGTGACAGCCGATAGAATCTTTTGACCGCGCAGCACGGGCCGGAAACCGGCGCGCGCGACCGGCACGACCATCCAACCCCTGGGGCAATGTTGCCATGAACGTTGATGACCTGCTGCGCGAAGCGATTCGCGCCAACGCTTCTGACCTCCATTTAAAGATCGGCGACCATCCGACCCTTCGCGTGAATGGCGAGCTTATGCCACTCCGCCACTGCGCACCCGTGAGCAGCGCCGAAATGGAATCCATGGCTTTTGGCGCCATGACGCCTCGCCAAAAGCAACGATTCCAAGATATGACGGAAATCGATATCGCCTACAGCGTTGAGGGGATTGGCCGGTTCCGAGTCAACGTGTTTCACGAGACGGGCGCCCTGGGGATGGCGGTGCGCGTGATTCCCACCGCCATCCCCTCATTGGAGGAGCTCCATCTTCCGCCGCATCTATCGCGGTTTTGCGAAGAGCGGCGTGGCCTCGTGCTGGTGACGGGCGCAGCCGGCAGCGGGAAGTCTACCACCCTGGCGGCGATTATCGATAGCATCAATTCCCGGAGCGCCCGCCACATTATCACGATTGAGGACCCCATCGAGTTTTACCACACCAATAACTTAGCGTTCATCAACCAGCGTGAGGTGGGAGTGGATACGCCCAATTTTGAGATCGCCCTCCGCTCTGCGCTCCGGCAGGACCCAGACGTGATTCTGGTAGGCGAGATGCGCGACCGCGAAACCGTGCGCACGGCTATCGCCGCCGCCGAGACAGGCCACATGGTCTTTTCCACGCTGCATACACTCGACGCCCAGGAAACCATACAACGGGTCATTGCCGTCTTTGCTCCGTCCGAACATAAGCAAATCCGGCTGCAACTCGCGGCTACCCTGCGTGCCGTCATTTCGCAGCGCCTGGTGCGGAGGGCCGATGGGCAGGGCCGCGTTCCTGCGGCGGAAGTGCTCGTGAGCACCGATTTCATTCGCGATTGCATCATTCATCAGGAAAAAACTCATCTGATTCGCGAGTTGCTTGCCTCCGGCACTTCGCAATACGGGATGCAAACGTTCGACCAATCGCTGTATGATCTTTATTCGCAGGGTCTCATTACTTTGGAGGAGGCTTGCCTGTGGGCTTCCAGCCCCGACGAGTTGCGGCTGCGAGTTTCCGGTGTCCGGTCCATCTCGGAGCTTGCGCGGGACAAAATGGAATATGCCTTAAGCGGGCGAATCGAGCGTTTTGGAAGAGGATAAAAAGGATGCTCCGGGTCCCTTCGCGGTCGCGCTGCAGCGCCTGGCGCGGCGGCCCTACTCCGTCGCCGAGATGCGCCGGACGTTGCGGGGGAAATTCGGTGAAGAAACTGCCGTCAAAGATGCCATCGCCCGCCTCCGCCAGCTCGGACTTCTCGATGACCGTAAGTTTTCCCTGCAATTCGCATCCTTCCTCGCTCACCACCGCGGCTTCGGCCGGGAGCGAATCCGCCGGGAACTTCTATTGAAAAGAGTCGATGAGCAGGCCATCGATGCGGCGCTCGCCCAGACCTTTGAAGAAGTCTCCGAACAGCAGATTCTTGAGCGAGCCCTCGAAAAAAAGCTCCGCAGCGTCCACCTTCCGCTTACGATTCCCAAATTTTATTCTCTCTGTCAGGGCCTGAGACGCCTTGGATTTCGCTCCGATGATATTATGAAAGCGATGCGCGCGCGGCCCGAGCTCCAACCCAAAGGAACGACGGATTTACATGATGAATTGTGAATGCTGAATTATGGATGAGGGGGATCCGATCCGCCGATCACCGAGGGTGGTGTCCGAAACCAGGCTCAAACTGCTTTTAAGATAAACTGACGAGATCATCAACGCGAAGAGAAAACCTACTGGCGTTGGGCATTCATAGCTCAGAATTCATCATTTATACCTCCTTCATGAATTCAGACGAGATTCGCAAAACATTTCTCGAGTTTTTCGCGGCGCGCGGGCACCGCATCGTGCGCTCTTCTTCGCTTGTGCCTGCGCATGATCCCACGCTGCTGTTCGCAAACGCCGGAATGAATCAGTTCAAAGATGTATTTCTGGGCCGCGAAAAGCGCGACTACTCGCGCGCCTGTTCGGTCCAGAAATGCGTGCGCGCCGGAGGGAAGCACAACGACCTCGAGCAGGTGGGCCGCACGGCGCGCCACCATACTTTTTTCGAGATGCTCGGCAATTTTTCCTTTGGCGACTATTTCAAGGCCGAGGCAATTCCGTGGGCATGGGAGCTGATTACGCAGGGTTACGAGATCCCACGCGGCAAGCTTTACATTACGGTATTCGACAAAGACGACGAGGCGGAAGAAATCTGGTGCTCAGCCGTGGGCGTGCCGCGCGAGCGTATTTACCGTTGCGGTGAAAAGGATAATTTCTGGGCGATGGGTGAAACTGGCCCGTGCGGTCCGTGCTCAGAGATTCACTACGACATGGGCGCGAGCGCGAGCGAGCAGGGCCATGAGGATTGCAAGTTCCCGTGCGACTGCGGGCGATACGTGGAGCTGTGGAACCTGGTCTTCATGCAGTTCAATCGCGACGAGCAAGGAAATATGACGCCGCTTCCCCGCCCTTCTATTGATACCGGCGCCGGGCTCGAGCGCCTGGCCGCAGTTCTTCAAGGCAAGTTGTCGAATTTCGAAACCGATCTGTTCAAGCCGCTCATTGAAGAAGCTGCGGAATTAGCAAACATCGAATACGGCACCAATTATGAATCGGACGTATCTCTGCGCATCATCGCTGATCACAGCCGGGCCGCAACGTTTCTAATTTCGGACGGAGTGATTCCTTCGAACGAAGGGCGCGGATACGTTTTGCGGCTCATCATCCGCCGCGCGCTCTATCACGGCCAGACGCTTGGCATGAACGAGCCATTTCTATATAAGATGGCCGGCCACGTGGCCGAGATGATGAAGGAGCCGTATCCGGAGTTGATTGCCACCGCGCCCCATGTCGCCAAAGCCATCAAGATTGAAGAGGAGCGTTACGCGCATACCACGCGGCTCGGATTGGAGAAGCTGGACGAGAGCAAAGTTGTGACACCGTGGCCGCACGTCGCGGGCACCTTTGAGAACGTGCGCGGGCACCTTCTCGCGGCCAATAAGGAGGTCAGAGACCTATTCTTCGGCGAAGGAGTGGAGAGGTATCAGAGAGAGACATTCTCGGCTGACGCGGGGCAGGCGGGGCCTCCGGCTCTCGATTGGATCCGCAAAAAACGCAGCGAGCTACGGGGTGCTGGTAGGCTGAACGCAGACGGCGACGAGCTGCTGCAGTGCCTGTCCGGGATTCCCGTTTCTCCCCCGGACAATATCCCACCGCCCGGGAAAGCCTGGGTGGCGGGGACAGAGCTGTTCAAACTGCACGATACTTTCGGTCTTCGGCCGGATTTCGTAGCGGATATCGTGAGGAACTACGGTCTCACGCTCGACTGGGAAGGCTACAACGCCGAAATGCGGCGCCAGCGCGAACGCGCCCGCGCGAGCTGGAAAGGCGCAGAAAAGAAAATCGCTTCGCCCGCCTATCGCGAGCTTGCCGAAAAATACAGAACGGAGTTTGATGGCTACAAGCAAACAGAGTCCGCCAATTGCCGCGTCCTGGCGTTGCTTGTCAACGGCGAGATCGCGCAGAACATTCAGCCGGGCGCAGAGGCCGAAGTGATCCTCGATCACACGCCATTTTATGCCGAGGCGGGCGGGCAGGTGGGCGATACGGGGCGGCTTTATACCGAGTCGGGCGAAGAAGTTGCGCAGGTGACCGATACTCAGCGCCCGATGGCAGGTTTGATCGCGCACAAAATCACTGCATTGCAGCCGCTGGAAGTGGAAATGAGGGTCTCGGCCAAAGTTGACGCCGCACGCCGCAATGCGATCCGGCGCAATCACACGGCAACGCATCTGCTGCACTCTGCGCTGCGGCAGACGCTTGGCGCACATGTGAAACAGGCGGGCTCGCTGGTTGCGCCGGACCGGCTCCGCTTCGACTTTACGCACTACGCGCCAGTCGACAATCAGGACCGCATTGATATCGAAGACCTGGTGAACCGGCACATTCTGGCGAACGAAGAGATGCACACGCAGATTATGGACCTCGACTCCGCCTTGAATACGGGCGCGATGGCGCTGTTTGGCGAAAAGTACGGCGACCAGGTGCGCGTGGTTTCCGTAGCGGACGGCAGTTTCTCTAAAGAGCTTTGCGGCGGAACACACGTGAGTCGAACGGGGGATATTGGCCTCTTCAAGCTCCTTTCCGAAGGGAGTGTGGCCGCGGGGACGCGGCGCATCGACGCTATCACCGGAACTGAAGTGCTCAAGGCGTTCCGTGAAGAGGGCCAGACGCTCGCCGCCCTGGGGGAGATTCTGCGCGCCAAACCGGAAGAGCTCTTGGCGGCCGCCGAAAAGCTATCCGAAGAAGAAAAAAAGCTCCGCAAGTCGCTCGAGATGCAGCAGCGCCGGCGGGCCGCCGCTTCCGCCGAAGAATTGACCGGGCAGGCTCGCGAAGTGAAGGGCGTGCGCCTAGTTGCAGCCCGAATTGAAACAATGGACCGTGATGCCATGCGCCAGATGGTAGACACTCTGCGTGCCAAGCTTGGCCAGGGCGTGATCGTGCTGGGCGGCGCGGCCGACGGTAAGGTAGCATTGATCGCCGCCGTTTCGAAAGATCTCACCTCCAAGCTGGATGCGGGAAAAATCGTCAAGGCGGCGGCGGCCATTGTGGAAGGAAGCGGTGGAGGACGCAAAGACCTCGCCGAAGCGGGCGGCAAGAATCCCGAGAAGCTCGACGAGTCACTAGCCGCGATACCCTCGATCGTCGAGAAAATGCTCTGACCCGATCACGGCTCCCTCACCCACCGCTTCGCGGTCCCCGCTCTCCCGCGAGCGGGAGAGGGATGGGGTGAGGATCTCGTCCTGACCCAGGGCTTTCGCCCTGGGCTGTATTATTTCGGCCCTTCGGGCCTTGACCGACCGAAAGTCCTGACCAAACCGACCGAGTTTCGCGGACAACTGATGAAGTTTTCCATCACATCCATTTTCTTCCTTTGGTTGCTTGCCCTTCCAGCGCGATGCCCCGGGCAGCAAATTCAGCAAATTCCCCCTAACCCTGCGATTCCCGGCGGCCTGGGCGTCAACGTTCATTTCACCACTCCCCAGCCCGGCGAGATGGCGGAGCTGGCAGCTTCTGGCGTTCGCTGGGTGCGGATGGATATTTTATGGGCGGATACGGAGCGCACTAGAGGGCAGTACGATTTCTCGGCTTACGACCGCTTTCTCGCCGCGCTCGAACCGTACCATATTCGTCCCATCTTGATCCTCGATTACGGAAACAAGCTCTACGATCAAGGACTCGCGCCCTATACACCCTCGGGGAGGGCCGCGTTTGCGCGCTGGGCGGGAGCGGCCGTCAAGCACTTCTACGGGCGCGGAGTCATCTGGGAAATGTGGAATGAGCCGGATGGCTATTTCTGGAAACCCAAGGTCAACTTTCAAAACTACATCTGGCTCGCGCTGACAGTCGGGGAAACCATCCGCGAAACGGAACCGGCCGAAACGTATATTGGTCCCGCGAGCGCCATTATTGATTTCCCGTTTCTCACGGCCTGCTTTCGGGCTGGCCTGCTGAGTTACTGGGACGGCGTTTCGGTGCACCCTTACCGGCAACGAGACCCGGAAACGGTAATAGCCGAATACGCCCGTCTGCGCGCGTTGATTGCGCGATATGCTCCGAAGGGGAAAACTGTCCCTATTATTTCCGGCGAATGGGGATACCCAAGCGTTCCGAGTTGGTGGGGAATGACCGAATCGCGCCAAGCCGAAATGCTGGCGCGGGAATGGCTCACCAACATCCTGAGCGGTGTTCCTATCTCGATCTGGTACGACTGGCGCGATGGCGGCGGTAATCCCAAAATCGCTGATGGTTACTTGGGACTGGTAAGCTACCGTTACCGTGCGGGCGGCGATCCTGTGTTTGCGCCAAAGCCCGCCTACCGCGCCGCGCAGACGCTTACGCACGTGTTGGACGGCTACACCTTCACGGCGCGGCTGCGAGCGGGCGGGTCCGCCGATTACGTACTGCTGTTTGTCGGGCACGGGCAGGAGCGGTTTGCTGCGTGGACGACAAGCCCCACCCCTCACCGCATTCTGATTTCGGGCGTGCGCGGGCGGGTCCGGGTGATCGAGATCGAGGGCCGCCAGGGACGGGCATTGCGCGCTCACCACGGGTACCTGGCGGTTACTTTGAGCGGCGCCCCGCAGTACCTCATTCCACTGAAGCGCAGTCAATTTCGAAAGCTGTAGCGCCGGCATCCTGCTGGCAAATGGCTTTTGTACCGCAGCGGATAGCACCTGTGTTTCTTGGAGGTCTGCGGCTCTTATCTCCGGAACTCGAGAAAAGCCGCAGACTCTCTGAAATGCGATAGTCTGCGCTACCCAGCTAGCCCGAATGCCGACCTGAAGGTCGGCGCTACACTCCGTCGGCCCCATCCTGGCCAGTTTTCCAAACCGAAGCCGTACTGAAGCCACACCGAAGCCAATTTTCCTTGTAATGCGCTGTTTTTAAATGGGTTGTTCGACCTTGCCCATTTTCATCAGATAAACAGCTTATTTTTAGCAACTTAGGTGCAGTTAGCGTCATTGAAATTTGGGTTCGTCTGGCTTCGCTCCTCTAATTTTACTTTAAAATCATCAACTTACGGTAAGTACCTGTGGCATGGGGGCCTGTTTTCTGCTTTTTCCGGTCGCTCGAGAGACCTATCTCCAATGTTATCTACGGCTTTTCTCGAGTTCCGGGGATGAAAGCCGCAGAGCCTCAAAGACAGAGACTCTGCGCTTCGCGCAATTCGCCGCTCTGATTGCTCTCTGCGGCAGCCTTTGGCAGCGCGAGCAGCAGCCGGATGCTTTGATCGATCTGGTGGCGAAGCAAGCACTTCATGCGCAAGCGAAAGAATAGCAGTTTCGATTGAGATGGTGGGGATGGGTGAGACGGCTGGGACGATTCTTTTGCGCGGTGCGGCGGAGTCGCAACCAAATCGAACGGGACCCCTGCCATTGCCCCTTTCAGTGTAAGGTTTCAGTTTCGGGTGCGTAGAGGCGGCTTTATGCCGCCATTTTGCGTGGCGGGATGAACCCGCCGCTACAGTCCTTTAGTCCGGGTTTCTCGGGGCGCGAGCGAAAGGGCCAACGGGGCGCAACGGGCTTGCGCTGTGAACCAAGCCCTTCTATGCTTTCGATATGAAGCTCGCTGGGAGGTCAATTGCACCCATAGCCGCCGTCTGCGCGCTGGCGGCAATTCTGGTGGTGCTGGCGTTTCTTCAAGTTCACTGGATTGACCGCGTAGCCCGCGCCGAGCAGGACCGGATGGAGGTGACGCTTCACACGGCGGTGGCCCGCCTTAGCCTGGATTTTTATAACCAGCTCCTGCATATTTGCTCGGCTTTTAAAGTGTCGCCGCGCGGCGTTACCGGGAAGGCTCTGCAGTCCTACGCGGAACGGTACGACGACTGGATGTACGCTTCGACGCGCCCCCGTCTGGTCTCCAGCCTGTACGTGTGGAAGGCGGCGAACCCTGCCGGGCGCCGCCTCTTCCGGCTGAATCCCGTAACGGAAAAGTTTGAAGCCGCAAGCTGGCCGGCCGGATTCGTCGCGCTCCGCGCTCACTTCCACCATCATCCATCGACTTTCTTCCGCCGCCTCAGCCCCGACGAGCCCCGCCGCCGCTGGTATCTGGTCGAAGACGTCCCAGCCGTCGTTCATCCCCTATGGAGCGGAAACGCTCTCGGCGGACTCGCCAGAGGAGCGAAAGTGCAGCCTGCGGGCTATGTTGTCATCCAGCTCGACATGCGTTTTATGCAAGACACCTTATTTCCGTTGCTCATGGGAAGGTATTTCCACAGTCATCGTGGATCTGTCTATCGGGTGTCCATTGTCAGCGAGCAGCATCCCGGCGAAGTCCTTTACCAGTCGCTTCCGCCAGCTTCGGAAAAGCCTGCTTATCCGCCCGACGAACTGGCCGATTTAATTCCTTCCCGCCCCATGACTCTGCTGCAACCTCCGCTTTCCGCCGGTGTTGAAGAAAGACAAGCTGAAACCGAAGCGAGAAACCTCACGGCTTCGCGGGAGGAACAAGAGGCCGAGAATGGAGTGGGGCCCATCATTTTCCTTGCCGGAAAACCGGATTGGCAGATCGTGGTGAGACATCGTTCGGGCTCCGTGCATGCCGCGGTGCTGGACTTACAGTGGCGCGATTTGGGCGTGAGCTTGGGGGTATTGGCTATCCTGGCGGTAAGCACGGGATTGATCGTCGTGTCCGCGCAACGCGCCCAAAGGCTTGCGAAAATGCAACTGGACTTTGCTGCGGGGATTTCGCACGAGCTTCGCACGCCTTTGGCGGTGATTTGCTCGGCTGCCGAAAATCTTGCCGACGGAGTCGTCGAGCTTGGCAGCCAGGTAAGGAATTACGGGGCGCTGATCAAATCTGAAGGACGCCGCCTGTCAGAAATGGTGGAGCAGACGTTGGGTTTTGCGGCGCAGCAGGGCGACCGGCAATCCTGGAATCGGCATTCCGTCGAAGTCGCCAAGTTGATCGATGCGGCTCTTCGCCAAGCGGAGCCCGTAATCAAGGAAGCAGGAGTGACCGTGGATACGCAGATCGAGCCCGGACTTCAGCCCGTGCTCGTTGATGAACCGGCCTTGCTTCGCTGCCTCCAGAACCTGATTGTGAACGCGGTAAAGTACAGCGGAGAGAACCGGTGGGCTGGCATCACTGCGCGCTCGACGCACACCAGGAGGAAGCCGGAAATCGAGATTACGGTCCGGGACCGCGGCATCGGCATTGATGCCTCCGATCTTACCCATATCTTCAAGCCTTTTTATCGGGGAAAATCCATGGAAGTTCACCGCATCCACGGCACGGGCCTCGGTTTGAGCCTTGCCAAAGACATTGCTGAGGCGATGGGCGGGAGCCTGAGCGCGAAAAGCACGCGGGGCAGAGGCACCGTTTTTACCCTTCGGCTTCCGGCATCCGCCCCTGGCGAAAGTTTCAAGCTCGCGGCCGACGCCCCTCCCGGCCTCGACATCTTCGAAGCGGCGAAGAAATAGCGACACTGACCAAATCGGTTTTCAGATCTCCGAGAGCGGCCCTTCGGGCCTCCAATCTGCGAGTTCCGGGGTGTATCACAAGTCGCCTCGATCAAAGCTGATGGCTGACCGCTGATACCTGTTCATGGACAAGACAATTTTGCTGGTTGAAGACGAGCCGGGCCTTCTCTTGACCCTCAGCGACCGCCTCCGAAGCGAGGGGTACACCGTGGAAACCGCATCGGATGGGCCAAGCGGACTGACGGAAGCAGCGACTGGAAAATACGATCTGATCATCCTTGACGTGATGCTGCCAGGCAAAGGCGGCCTGGACGTTTGCCGTGACCTCCGCCAGCAGGGCAACACCACACCCATTCTCATGCTAACAGCACGCGGGCAGGTGGTTGATCGGGTTCTGGGATTGAAGCTCGGCGCCGATGATTACGTCACAAAGCCGTTCGACATGCTGGAACTCCTGGCGCGCTTAGAAGCTCTTTTGCGGCGCCCGGCGCAAACGGTGGGTCCCTCGGCCAGCTATCAGCTCGGAGACTTCCGCGTCGATTTTCGCTCAACCACAGTGTGGCGCGACGGCAAGACCCTCGCCCTTTCAGCCCGCGAATTTCAACTGCTTCGCTACTTCATCGAACACCGCGGCGAGACGCTTTCGCGCGAGGAATTGCTGCGGAACGTCTGGGGTTACGAGGCGATGCCGGCCACACGCACCGTCGACGTTCACGTCGCATGGCTACGGCAAAAGCTGGAAGCTGATCCTAAACGTCCCCGATTCATCCTCACTGTCCAGGGGCTGGGTTACCGGTTCGCCGGCTGAGACGCCCGGAGGCCCCCAATGAGAACCCTTCCAATAAAGGGTTTCATCCACTAGGGTCTTGCCTTGCTCGCCTGCTGGCACAACATCCTCCCAAGGATTTACTTCCGTAATCCATTGATAAGACTGGCCGAATATCGCAAGGCCCACCCGCCATGCAGTCGTACCCTCCGCGGTATCCACCTTGGAGGTGCGCAGCGTAGGGATAGGGCTTGCCCTACCCTGGTTGATTTTCGGGAGGTGAGCAAGGGGACGGCAAGCCGTCCCCCTACATCACCTTCGGTTATCGACGGACTGGGGCATCCTTACCTGGGAAAAAGGATAGAATGGTAAAGAGGTAAGCGTGCAGAAGCTAAAAGGATGCGGCAGATCCGAACATTTATCGTACGCCAAAGCGCAAGGCCTCAATAGTACAACTCGGGTGGGAACATTTTCAACGCGGCAAACGTAATTAACCATGGGAGAGGTGAAAAGGCGTGGGGTGTGTTCAAAGCAGTTGATTATCTCGCTTGGCGACATCCCTATTTTCAAAGCAGGCCAAGCCGCATTTTTCCACTTTGTGAACTGAGGGAGATAGATTGAATGAAATCCCGGAAGAAAATTTTGATTATCGCTCTGGTAATCGTGGGCATAGTCGCTCTGGGAATCGTTGGGATTGTTTGGAGCCAGAGGGGACAGGTGGTTGTGCAGACGGGGACGGTAAGCCGCCAGAATTTGACGGCCGTCGTCACCGCCTCTGGCCAAATCGAGCCAGAGAACTACGCGAATGTGAACGCGAACTCGTTCGGAAAAATCACCAATATTAACGTTCAAGAAGGGCAGCGCGTGAAGCGCGGTCAGCTCCTGCTGAGAACTCAGGATGTGGAGCAGCAGGCGGACGTGGATGCGCAGAAGGCTGCGATCACAGCGTCCCAGGCGACGCTCGCCTCCGACGAAGCCTCGGTGCAATCCTATGCCGCGGCCATCAAGACCTCCCAGGCCGACCTTGCGCAGTCGCAGGCTCAATTGGTTCAGAAGAAGCTGGCCTATCAACGCGGGCTGGAGCTGATGAAGGAGAACCTGCTGTCCAAGCAGGACTTCGATCAGCGTTACAGCGACTATCGCGTGGCAGAGGCTACACTGCAATCCAGCCAAGCCAAGCTTGCGCAGGCTAAGGCGCAATACCTGCAGGCCAAGAACACTCGCGATATGGCCAACGCGCAAGTGGCGCAGAGCCAAGCGACGCTGTTGTACGACGAGGACGCGCGCAACCAGACTATCTACACATCTCCTTACAATGGCATTATCACGGACCTGCCCGTTCACGAGGGTGAAAACGTCGTACCGGGCGTTCAAAACCAGACCGGTAGTCTCCTGTTCCAAGTTTCAGACCTCTCGGTAGTTGACGCCAACGTGATGGTAGACGAAACGGATATCGCAAGCATCAGAAAAGGCCAACTCGCCTATGTATCCATTGACGCTCTGCCCGGCAAAACCTTTGAAGGCACCATCAGTGAAATCGGGCAGACGGCTTTGAGCAGCACGACTGGCGAGACGACCACCGGCGGGACAAGCGGCACCAGCACCAACGAGGAAGCTAAGCAGTTCAAGGTGGTGGTTCGTCTGGCGGACCCGCCAGTCACACTTCGCCCCGGCCTTTCCGCCACCGCCAGCATCATCACTGCAACCGCAAAGAACGCCATCAGCATTCCTATCCAAGCTCTTACCCTGCGCACCAAGAAAGAGCTGGCAGCCAGCGAAAACGGCGGCCACGGAGCGGTGCTGGCAGCCAGCGTCGAAACGGCAGATGCATCTCCTGCCAGCATTCCTGGAGTCAATTCTGACAACGAGGACGTGCAAGGGGTGTTCGTCGTGCGGAACAGCCGCGCCATTTTTGTTCCAGTCAAGACGGGAATTATGGGAGAAATGGACGTTCAGGTGTTAAGCGGTCTCAACCCTGGGGATGTAATCGTCACCGGAAGTTATGCTGCGCTTCGCACGCTGCGGACCAAAACCAAAATCAGGATCGACAACACGCCTCCACCTGCGGCTAGCAGTAACAACTCTTGACACGCGCCATCGCGGACATGGAAAACGGCGCCATGTCTGCCACCCGGCCGGCCGTGACCCCCTCACCCGGCGCTGCGCGCCGCCCTCTCCCCCAAGGGGGGCGAGGGCAGGGGGTTCTTTTCATAGTTTCGCGGGTCTCGCGAAGCGACACGACCAGATGATACATAGCTGGTCCAATGGAAGGTCTTCATGGGAGTAGAAATCTCGACCGCCGCATCTGAGGCCGGTTTAGCGCCGCCGGACCGAATTCTGATCCGCACGCGCGATTTATGGAAAACCTATGAAATGGGTGATGCGGTCGTGCACGCCCTCTCCGGTGTTTCCTTCGAGATACAGCATGGAGAGTATGTGGCCCTGATGGGGCCTTCCGGCTCGGGAAAGTCCACGCTGATGAACCTCATTGGCTGCCTGGATACTCCGACGCGTGGCGAGTATTGGCTGAATGGCCGCCGAGTGAGCGAGCTTTCAGATGACGAGCTGGCGTATATCCGCAACAAAGAAATTGGATTCGTCTTTCAGACGTTCAACCTTTTAGGACGCTCGACAGCCCTTCACAACGTGGAATTGCCCTTGATCTATAACGGCACTCCCGCCACCGAGCGGATGGAGCGAGCCCGCGAAGCCTTGCAAAAAGTGGAGCTCGGGTCCCGGATGACGCACCGCCCCAACGAGCTTTCCGGCGGGCAGCGCCAGCGTGTAGCCATTGCGAGAGCCTTGGTGAACAATCCCTCCCTGATACTTGCCGATGAGCCGACGGGCAATCTCGACTCGGCTACGGGTCTTGAGATCATGGCTCTCTTCGACCGGCTGCATGAATCGCGGAACACCATCCTGCTAGTGACACACGAGCACGATATTGCTGTCCGCGCGCGCCGGATTATTCACATCCGGGACGGCAAAATCGAGCGCGACGAAAGTCACCGCTAAGGCCAGAGTGCCCATGCTAAACTGGTGTACCGTCTCCGAAGCAGGTACACAAACGATCTGGGTGGCGCAGACATGGCCGCTTTGCGCCACGTCTGCGATCTTCGCGTGTCGCAGACATCGCAAAGTGCGCGATGTCTGCATTGCAATACGGCAAAACCCTGTTTTTTTAACCAGATTTTCTAGCGAGCCCCTCACCCGACTCGTGCCGGCTGGAGAAAGCGCTGGCCGCGAGCCACCCTCTCCCTCGGGAGAGGGCAAGGGCTTCACGCTGGTGTGGTTGCGGCCGCAAGGCCGCGCTGCGCTACCCGGCTGCGGATGATTGTCGTTGCCAACACTAGTCTGCGGGCTAAACCCGCCGCTACCTCTTCACCCCCACGAAAACCTCGGAACGCTGGTTTCCACTAGGTGAATTCATGTCCTTAGTTGATCTGGTATTTGGACGCCCGCTCAGCGCGTCCGAAGAGCGTGGTGAGAAGCTCGGATGGGGTCCCGGAATTCCGGTGTTCGGGCTGGATGCCCTGAGCTCGGCGGCTTACGGCCCGGAAGCTGCTCTCACGCTGCTGATTCCGCTCGGCGTCGCGGGCGTGACGTACATCCTCCCAATTACACTCACCATCATCGTCTTGCTTTTGATCGTTTATTTCTCCTACCGTCAGACCATCGAAGCTTATCCCACCGGCGGTGGTTCTTACACGGTGGCGCACGAAAACCTGGGTGCGTCCGCCGGCCTTCTCGCCGCCGCCGCGCTGATGATCGACTATACGCTTACCGCGGCCGTGGGCATTTCGGCCGGGGTAGGAGCGCTGGTATCCGCGGTTCCCTCGCTCCAACCGCACACTTTACTCCTCTGTTTAGTGATCCTGTTCCTCATTACGCTTGTGAATCTGCGCGGAGCGCGCGAGACGGGCGCGGCTTTCCTGATTCCCACCTATCTCTTCATCGGAACCCTGCTTGCGACTCTGGCGATCGGAGTCGTCAAAACGCTTATTGCGGCAGGCCATCCCGTGCCCGTGGCTGCGCCGCCACCGCTGAAACCGGTAGCCACGGCGTTCACGGCATGGCTCGCGCTTAAAGCGTTTTCAAGCGGCTGTACCGCGATGACCGGCGTCGAAGCGGTAAGTAACGGTGTGAAGGCCTTCAAAGCGCCCGTGGTCAAAACGGCGCAACGCACTTTGACGGTTATCATCGGAATTCTAGCGATCATGCTGGCGGGCATTGCCTTTCTTGCTCATGCCTACCACGTCGGGGCGACGCCCGAGGGCCCGGGATACCAAAGCGTGCTTTCACAACTGATCGCTGCGGTGGCCGGGCGCGACATCTTTTATTATGTGACTATCGCCTCTATCTTGTTGGTGCTTTCTCTTTCTGCAAATACCGCGTTCGCGGATTTTCCCCGCCTCTGCCGGATGGTAGCCGACGACGGATACCTGCCTCATCCGTTCGTTCAGCGCGGCCGAAGGCTGGTGTATTCGCAGGGAATCTATGCTCTTGCAGCGCTATGCGCGATCCTGCTGGTTGCTTTTGGTGGCGTGACGGACCGCCTGATTCCGCTCTACGCCATCGGCGCGTTTATGGCCTTTACGCTTTCGCAGTCCGGCATGGTGGCGCATTGGAGACGGAAGCGTGGGCCAAGGTGGCGCCGTAATATGTACGTGAACGGGCTAGGCGCGCTCGCCACCGCAATCACCGTCGGCGTTGTAACCGTCTCCAAGTTCGCTGAAGGCGCCTGGATTACCGTGTTGCTGATTCCCCTCATTATCATCTTAATGCTGGCCACCCGGGGGCATTACGACCGGGTCCTGAGCGAGATCGCGGATTCGAGTCCGCTCGATCTCACCGCCCTGCGCAATCCTTTGGTCGTTGTGCCGGTTCTGGGCTGGAACAAGGTCGCAGAAAAAGCGATGCGCTTCGCCCTGACGCTGTCTTCAGATGTGCAGGTGGTGCATGTGCATGCCGAAGAGTGCCCGGGCAACTTAGAAGAGAACTGGAGCCGTCTCGTTGAAGATCCGGCGCGAAAGGCGAATTTTCCCCCGCCGCAGCTCAAGGTGATTCATTCGCCGTTCCGTTACGTGGTCAATCCCATCGTCGATTACGTTTTGGATCTCGAAAAGGCCAATCCGGACCGGCAAATCGCCGTGATTGTTCCCGAGCTAGTCGAGCACCACTGGTATCAATTTGTCCTGCACAATCAGCGACCCAAGTGGCTCAAGGCGCTGCTGCTGCTAAAAGGCAGCCAGCGAATCGTCCTGATAACCGTACCGTGGTACCTGGAAAAATCCGCTCCCCACCGACCCACGCGCCCAGCCTCACAGAAGCAAGCCAGAAGGCCCCTAAGCCGTCAATGACGCCGTCCGAATAGGGTAGGACCCATCGGCCATGTGGCCGCGCCCCTCCGAGGTATCCGTCTTGGAGGTGAGCAGCCCATGGTGTCCAAATTAATCAAACCGAGAGCGGCACCTCGAAAGAAGAGATGTAGAATAGCGGTCGGTCAACATGAATGGGAGTTATGATCCGTTGCTTGGCAAACCCGCATCTTACCGCGACCGGAGGCTATTCTGATGAAATCAGTTTCACGCCGTGCTTTTTTTCGACGAAGTGCCGCTTGCGCCGCCGGAATTGCCGCCGCCACCAGTGATCTGCGCGCCGAAGAGTCTTCGCAATCAATAGTACACTCGCAGGCGCGGCGGCGGGCCCTGGATGAAGACTCGTCGATTCGCCTGAACTCTAAAGAATATTTCTCAGCGCCCGGATTCTCTTTTTTGATGTTTCACAATAATTATCAGGTCGGTTTTCAAGGCGGCTTGCAGATGATTCAAAACGGAGACCGCATCCTGGATTCGGGTGATTTTTACGTTTTTTCGCATGAAGGAGAGCGGCCTGGACGGCAAGTCGCGCTGAGGCGGCTAGTGGATTCTGAGCGTTCCACCGCGACCGTAGAAGGAGAAGTTGAAGACTGGAAGCTAAAGTACAACCTGATCTGCGGTACAGATGGCGAAAAGATATCGGTCACCTTAAGAGTTCTCGCGCCTCCTCCTTGGGAGCGGATACGAGAGAGCGGCTTTCGCATTTGGATTTATCCGGCAGACTATTACTGCAAGAGCTACCAAGGCGATCACGAAAGCGGAATCTTTCCGCAGCAGTACGACGGCCGGCGCATTCTCATGGAAGGGACATCCAAACTGCTCATCGCTGCTGAAGACACGGCGCATAGTTTTCTCGTCACACGAACCAATGGCGCGCTTCGCCTGGCGGATAATCGAGAGCATTCCCCTCAGCCCTGGTTTTCCATTGAAGCGCCGCTTGCTTCGGGTGAAAGTGAAGTCTTTATCCAGATCACACCGTCGTTGCTGGCTGGATGGAGAAAAACGCCCGTGATCGGAATTTCGCAAATCGGTTATCATCCGGCACAGCCCAAGCGCGCGGTCATCGAGCTGGATCCCCGTGATAATGCGGAGGGCGAAGCCAGGCTATACCGGCTCGAGAACAGCGCCATACTCAAGCTGGTGAAAACCGGGCGGTGCACTCCATGGGGAAGGTTCTTACGCTACCAGTACACGACGTTCGACTTCACGGAAATCAAGCAGGCGGGTATGTACAAGCTGACGTATGGCGAACAGGAAGCGGGGCCTTTCCCCATTAACACCCGAATCTACGAAACAGCCTGGCAACCCACCCTCGAATATTTTCTGCCCATCCAAATGTGTCACGTGAAGGTGCAGGAAGGCGTATGGACGTGGCACGGAGCTTGCCACCTCGATGACGCGCTCCAGGCTCCGGCGCACAAGATCAACATGGACGGGTACCAACAGAACGATATTGAGGATCGTTTCGAGGCGAACGAGCACATTCCCGGACTCAATTGGGGTGGCTGGCACGATGCCGGCGACCACGATCTGCCCGCCGGGAGCATGACCCGGACCACGATACCCCTGGTCATGGCCGAAGAAGAATTCCACCCGCAAATTGATCGATTGTCGATCGATCGTGAGCGCCGGCTTGTCTCGCTGAACGTTCCGGACGGCAAGCCGGACATCTTGCAACAGATCCAATATGGGGCAGAAAGTCTGCTGGCCTCTTATCGCGTGGCCGGACACATCTTCTCCGGCATTATCGCAAATAATATGCTCGATTATTCGCACGTAGGCGATCCCGTGGACATCACTGATAACCGAGTTTATGATCCGGGCCTCAAGCCCGGGCAAATCGACTGCAACCGGTCCGGGAATTTTGACGATCGGTGGGCTTTCACTAATCGAAATACTGGCCTGCAATACGAAGTGGCCCAAACTCTCGCTATGGCTTCCAGGGTTCTGCGAGGTTTCCAGGACGACCTGGCGGCAGAATGTCTTAAAACCGCCCAAGAACTTTGGGAGTATGAGCAGACTCATCCTTCGGTTTATTGGTTATGCGGATACAATCCCCGCGACAGCGGCTTTCGAAGCCAGGAAATCGCAGCAACAGCCGAGTTGCTGCTCACCACAAAAGAAGAGCGCTACCACAAACATCTGCTCGCGCTGCTGCCCGTTTGGCAGGGTATATCCGGAGAGCAATTCGGTCTCGGGCCGGGCTGGACGCTGGCGAGAGCAATGTCTGTAATGAATGACAGCGGGTACAATTCGGCAGTACGTCATCTGGCTCGCAAGTGGAAGGCCGACGCGGACCGCCGCGCCGCCACCAATCCTTACGGCGTTCGCTACCCGGAATCGATTTCGAATCCGAGTTGGAAGTTGGAAACCCGCACGGCAGTCGATTCGTCTTTCGTCTGGGGCTATGGCTGGGACCTGCAGCAAGAGGCATTCCAGCAGTACTACTTCCACAAGTCCTTTCCGGATCTCTTCGGCGCTGATCCGCTGCTTACGGTACTCAACTTCGTTCTGGGCTGCCATCCGGCAACCAACGAATCATTCGTCTCGGGAGTGGGCACGAACTCCGCACCGGTAGCTTACGGTTACAATCGGGCCGATTGGTCCTATATTCCAGGAGGTGTCTTTTCCGGCTGCTCTCTCATCAAGCCTGATTTTATGGAATTGAAGGTGTTCCCCTTCTTGTGGTATCAGCGTGAGTATGTTATCCACGGAGCCGCAACCTATATCTTTCTCGTCCTGGCGGCCAATAAGCTCCTGAATTCCTAACAGTGGAGGAGGGGGACAAAAAATTGGGCGGGCGGAAGCGCAACAGGCCCCGGGGGCCGTCCGCCAAGCACTGCCCGCCCCACGTCCCGGGCATCGGAAGCTTTCCGGCCACCTAAGCCGTTGCAAATAATCGGCGCACACCGCCTCTAAAGAGAACCATCGCTCGAATTGCTGCACCGTTCGCGGGTAATCCACGCTGCCCGCGGGGTAAGGGTGATTCTCGCTCACCATGAACCAGCCTTCGGATACGTGGATTACCGCCATGCATTCTTCAAGTGCGGAATGCGAGGAATGCTTCACTATACCGATCGGAAACGAGGGTTACAAGGGTCGTCATGTCCCCAAGCAGGGCCGCGTCGAAGTCTCAGAAGTGTTGTCAAAAGAATGAT
>JASHOS010000191.1 GCA_030040995.1 Terriglobia bacterium
TGCACGAGTTAGGCAATTCCCAAGGAGTGCAGGGGGTCCGTTCTGAAGATTTGGAAAAGGCGATTCAAGAATACGAGACGGTGGTAAAGCTCGATCCAAAGGACACGCGCTCGAAGATTTTTCTCGGCAGGCTCTACCAGGCAACGAACCATCCGCAAGAGGCGGCTCGCATCTTCAAGAGCATTTTGAGCAGCGATCCGAATTCGGTTGAGGCACTGACCTACCTCGGAAGGCTCGACATTAATCAGGAAAACTACAAGGAAGCCGTGGCGATTCTGGAAAGAGTTCCCCAGGACGAGCGGAGCCCAACTACCTATGAGATGTTGGGCCTCGCCTATAGGCAACTCAACGATTACAAGCGCGCGGCGAGCAACTTCAAAGCGGCCCTGGACATTGATCCGGTGAACGTCGATATCCGGCGGCAATACGCCGATGCCCTGATGCAGTCAGACCAAACAGCCTTGGCCCGTGACGAATTCCAGCAAGTTCTCAAGGCCGATCCCAAGAACGGACAGGCGTATCTGCGCCTCGGGCAGCTCGACGAAGCAGAAGGCCATTTTCCGGAAGCCGAGCAGGAGCTTGGCCAGGCACAAACCCTTCTGCCCGGCGATCTGGAAGTCGCTTACGCCGAATCCCAGCTTCAGAACGCGCTGGGGCACGGCGATGCCGCCGTAAAAATCCTGAAGGCCTTACTTGCACAAACGGCAAGCTCGAACGGCAAATACACGGCGGACGACGCTACGGACCGCGGCCTCTTTCTCGAGCGCCTCGGTTCGATCTATCGCGCTCAGGAAAATTACGGCCAAGCCCTTGCGACGTTTAAGCAGATGCTGGCGCTGGGCGGAGACCAGGCGCCGCAAGCAGAGGATCTCATTGTCGAGACCCTGCAACTGGAAGGACAACTTCCCCAAGCTGCCGGGGAAGCTCGGGCGGCACTTCAAAAGTATCCTCAGAATGTGAGCTTGAACCTGGATTACGCCCTGGTGCTGGGTGAACAGGGGCACGTCAATGAAGCCGTCTCGAAGCTCAAGAACTTCGCGAGGTCAGGCGGAAACCGTGTCGAGGCCCAGCTTGTGATCGTTCAGGTTTACTCTGAGGCCAAACGCTACCGGGACGCCCAAGAACAAGCGCAGCAGCTTTTGCAGCAGAATTTGAAGCCCTCCGAAAAGAACGACGCGGAGTTCCTCCTGGGGTCTGTGTACGAGCGCGAAAAAAAATACGATCTCGCCGAGCAGCAATTTAAAGCCGTGCTAACCGCCGACCCGCTCAACTCCAACGCTTTTAATTACCTCGGTTACATGCTGGCGGACCGCGGGGTCGACTTACCGCAATCCGTGGATTACATCAAGAAGGCCCTGCAGTTGGAACCGGGCAATGGCGCTTATCTGGATAGCCTCGGCTGGGCCTATTACAAAATGAACCGTTATGACCTTGCTCGTCCGCAGCTCGAGAGAGCCGCCCAACTGATGGCTAACGATCCCACCATTTTGATGCACCTCGGAAACGTTTATCTGAAGCTGGGCGAAAAGAAGCTGGCTGCCCAAACTTGGCAGCGGGCTTTGCAAAATTATCCTAGCGCGATCGACACGGATTTTGACGCGGGCCAAGCCACGAAACTCCAGAAACGGCTGAATCAGCTTAAACACCAATTGTCAAAATGATTGGCTGCCCCTCACCGGCCTGCGGGCACGAGCCGCTCCGTCGCTGAAGCTCTGGAGCGTAAGCGACCTTCGGTGGGCGTAGGTCCGAGCCGGCTATTTTGTTGTAGCGCCGCTCTATGAGCGGCGAAATTCGCCGGTAGCAGACCGGCGCTACAGCGATCGAGCGTCGCGGCCTTATGTCGCTCAGTATAGTATCTGAAACCCCACCTTGAGTCACAGCATCCGGCTCCGCGCTTTCGCCAAAATCAATCTCGGTCTGAGAATCCTCGGCGAGCGGCCCGACGGTTACCACGAAATCCGTACGGTCTATCAAACCGTGGATTTGCACGACCGTCTTGAGATCCGGTTCACCCGCCGGACAGGTATTCTCGTCCGCTGCAGCGATTCTTCCATTCCTTCCGGGCCTGCCAATCTGGTTTATCGCGCGTGCGATCTGTGGCGTAAACGGAATAAGTTCTCCGGCGGCATCGAGGCAGCGTTAGAGAAGCGTATTCCTGCCGGGAGTGGACTGGGCGGAGGCAGCAGTGATGCGGCTGCCGCGCTGATTGGCCTTGAACGGTTAGCGGGCCGCGTACCCGATTTTCATTCGCTGTTCCCCATCGCCGCCCGCCTCGGCGCGGATGTTCCGCTGTTCCTCCTGGGAGGACGGGTGCTCGGCTGCGGACGAGGCGAGGAAGTTTATCCCCTTACCGATTTGCCCGCTCGCCATTGCCTGGTCGCCTATCCGGGATTCAAAATCTCAACACGGGAAGCCTACGAGCAGGCCAGCGCGGAGTTGACAAGGCCGTCCGAAACCCGTAAAGTAAAGCTTTTCGGCGTGTGGTCACAATTCCCCGTGGAGCGCTGGGGACCGGCCGAAAACGGGTTCGAGAAGACCGTTTTCGCAAAGTGGCCAGAATTGGGAAGGCTGAAAAACCAATTCATCCGGGCCGGAGCCGAAACCGCATCTCTGACCGGTAGCGGTTCAGCCGTTTACGCCGTCGTCGAATCCGCCTTCCAACTGAATGAGCTTTCTGCGCGCGTGCCGTGCGGGTGGGTGGCATTGCGCACTCGTCCCCTCCCACGGCAGCACTACTGGCGGCGAGTTGTGGAAGCGTGAGTGGCAGAGACGAAGACGGGCAGAACGAGATGACTCTCTTGTCTCTACCTTTGGGAGGTCGTCCAGTGGTAGGACACATGCCTTTGGAGCATGGAACCCTGGTTCGAATCCAGGCCTCCCAGCCAACTGGGCCAGTCTGAGAATCTAACATGCCGGAACGAAACCATAACGCGCTCAAGGTATTTTCAGGGAATGCTCATGTGGCGTTAGCGCGCGAGATATGCACGGCCCTCGGCGTACGTCTGGGAAAAGCTGAGGTGGGCAGGTTCCCGGATGGCGAGGTGCGGCTGCAGATTCTAGAAAACGTTCGCGGCACCGACGTATTTCTGGTACAACCGACGTGCCGTCCGGTGAATGATAATTTAGTGGAATTACTCGTCATGCTTGACGCTTTCCGCCGCGCTTCGGCGGATCGAATCACGGCGGTGGTTCCCTTTTACGGCTATGCCCGGCAGGACCGGAAGGACCGGCCGCGGGTGCCGATTTCGTCCAAGCTGGTTGCGGACCTGCTCACCTCTGCAGGAGCGAATCGCGTGCTCGCCCTGGACCTTCATGCAGGCCAGATTCAGGGCTATTTCAATATCCCGGTCGATCACCTTTATGCGACTCCGGTCACCGTGGGTTATTTCCGCAAGCTTAAGCTCCGGCAGCCGGTCGTTGTCTCTCCCGATCCGGGAGGGGTGGAGCGGGCGCGCGCGTTTGCAAAGCGCATCGACGCAACTCTGGCCATCATCGACAAGCGCCGCGAAGACGCGCATACCGTGGAAGTGATGAACGTGATCGGCGAGGTGGCAGGCCGAACGTGCCTAATCGTCGATGACATGATCGATACCGGAGGCACGCTCGTTCGGGGATCGCAGGCGCTCCTCGATAAGGGCGCCCGGGAGGTTTACGCCTGCTGTACCCACGGCGTCTTTGCCTCAGATGCAGTCGAAAAAATATGTAACTCACCGCTCAAGCAAGTGGTGACCACCAACTCCATTCCCCTCTCGTTGGAGGGCAAGCATTGCGGCAAAATCAAAGTCTTGAGCGTGGCCAAGCTGCTTGCAGAAGCGATTCGCTCCATCCACGAGGAAACGTCCGTGAGCAAGCTGTTTATTTAAGGAGCAGTCATCGTGGCCGAAAATCTAAAAATCGAAGGAAATATTCGCGAGGATTTTGGGAAAAACGCGGCGCGGCGGCTGCGGAGGTCGGGGCGCGTTCCGGCGGTGATCTACGGCGCCGGAAGCCCCTGCACTGCCATTACGTTTGATCCCCGCCCTATTGCCCGCTTTATTCATTCCGAAGCAGCCCATACCGCAGTTCTGACGATGGAACTGCCCGGCACCGAGCCCGCGCGCGTGATGCTGAGGGAGTGGCAGACGGACCCCGTTCGAGGCAAACTGCTTCACGTAGACTTCGTCCGTGTTGCGCGAGACACTCGACTGAAGGTGAAAGTGCCTATCCACGTCACCGGGGAACCGGAAGGCGTGAAAGTTCAGGGTGGAATATTCGAGTTCGTGCTACGCGAAGTTGAAGTCGAATGCCTCCCGGACGACATCCCGGAACACATCACGGCCGACGTCACCAGCCTTACGATTGGCCGCAACCTGCGCGTGGCTCATTTGCCCACCGGAGAAAACATCAAGGTCCTCACCGACCCCGATCGCGTCGTCGCCCACGTGGTTGCCCTGAAGGCGGAGGAGGAGAAGCCGGCAGCCGAGGGCGCCGAAGCGGCGCCTGAAGAGCCGGAGCTCATCCGCAAGGGAAAGGCTGAAGAGGAGGCGGAGGCCGAGGCCGGCGAAGAAGCCAAGGAAAAGAAGTGAAACCCGAACGGTGACGGACGAAAACAGAACGCCGCGGCTGGTAGCCGGTCTCGGCAATCCGGGGTACCCGTACTACTTGACGCCGCACAATCTCGGGTTCATGGCGGCAGACCGGCTGGCAGAGAATTTCGGAATCGAAATCTCCCGGCCGGAGGGACAGGCCCTGACCGCCCAAATCCATGTAAGCGGCGCCGAGGTGATCCTGGCCAAGCCGCAAACCTACATGAACCTGAGTGGCTCGGCCATCAGCCGGATTATGAAGCGATATCAGATCCCGGCCGAGGACTTGGTCGTTCTAGTAGATGATGCGGATATTCCGCTCGGAACGCTTCGCATTCGCCGCCACGGAAGCGCCGGCGGCCACAACGGGTTGAAGTCCATTATCGGCGCCATTGGCTCCGGCCAGTTTGCCCGTATCCGCATGGGGGTAAAGCCGGAACACCCCGTGGACGATCTCGCACGCTACGTGCTCGGCCGGTTTCGAAGCGCCAGCCTGGAGACTGTTGCCGAGATGGTGGACCGCGCCGCCGAGGCGGCGGGCGTTATTCTCCGGGAAGGCCTTGAGATCGCAATGAATCGTTACAACCGGCGCGCGACGGCGTGAAAGGGCAATACCTCAGCCTTGCTAGAGGCGGCTTCGCGCCGCCATTTCCGGATGGCGGGATAAACCTGCCGCTACATCGGCGCGCGACGGCATGAAAGATGGGAAGGTTCTATGCATAAATATGAAGTGATGTTCATCGTCCGTGCGGACACACCGGAAGAAGAAATCGACAAAGTCATCTCGCAAATGGAAAGCTTTGCCGTGAGCGCTGGCGCGAAGATGGAAAAGATTGAGAAGATGGGCCGCCGCCGGCTGGCCTACCGCATCCACCGCTACCGGGAAGGTTTCTACGTGCTCTTCGTCTTCGACGGTGAGCCCCACGCGGTTGCCGAACTCGAGCGCCGGATGAAGGTGACGGACTCGGTGATCAAATTCCTCACCGTGCGAGTCGATTTGGAGCAGAAGCGGGCTGCGAAACTGCGCCAAATTCGTGCGAAAAAATCCGCCAGGCCCAAGCCTGCCGGCGCTCCCGCTCATTCCGCCGCATCGCAGAGCGCTGAGGCAACCCAGGCATAAAGGAGTAATGGCCGATGAATGGTCCCCGAAGAAGCGAAAGGCCGGAAGGCCGGCGCCCCAGAGCCGCCGGCACCAACCCGGCGGCGCCGAACCGCAAGCAGTATTTTCGCCGCCGTAAGGTGTGCAAGTTCTGCGAGGAAAAGATCGACGCGATTGATTACAAGGAGGCAAAACTGATTGGCCAATTTGTGTCCGAACGCGGAAAGATTCTGCCCCGCCGCCTTACCGGCACATGCTCACCACATCAGCGGCTGCTTTCTGTTGCCGTCAAGCGGGCGCGGAATATAGCGCTGCTGCCCTTCGCCACTCGGTTGTAAGTCAGCAACGCCTGGCGGCAAGAGAATGCCGCCTAGAGTCTGGCCTGAGGAGTGATTTGATGGATGTCATCTTAATCGAAAACATAGACAAACTCGGATCGCGGGGGCAGGTTGTCAAGGTAGCAGACGGCTACGGCCGCAATCATCTCTTGCCTAAGAAGCTGGCGGTCGCCGCAACGCCGCAGAACAGAAAATGGGTGGAGCAACAGCGGCAACGATTTCTCAAGCAGGAAGCGGTGGAAAAGAGCGAGGCGGAAGATCTCGCCAAGCTGCTTGAAGGAGTCCGCCTGGCGTTCACCCGCAAGACCGGCGAGCAAGGCACACTCTTCGGCTCCGTCACTGCGATGGACCTCGCCTCAGAACTCGCCGCTCAGGGTTATAACATTGACCGGAGGAAAATTCAGCTCCCGAATCCCCTCAAAGCGATTGGTGAACATGATGTTCCGGTGAAACTTCACCGCGAAGTCACCGTGAGCCTTAAGGTAGCAGTCGAAGCCGAAACGCCGAGCCCGCCGGAAAGTACGGGAAAACAAGAGCCCTGAACCAACCGGCGGGCACCGGTCTCCTCTGTGCTATTCTCTTCTGGTACCCCTCAGTTTCGAGCGCAATTGTAGCGGCGGTTTACCCCGCCAGCAGAATGGCGGCATCGAGCCGCCCCTACTGAGCAAGCTGAAGCTATCCTTTTAAGAGCAAGCAAGACCGTGCCCTCCACCGCCGCCGTTGATAAAGCCGTTCCTCACAACCTGGAAGCTGAGCGCGCTCTGCTCGGTTCTATCCTGCTCGATAACAGCGCCCTCAATGTCGCCGTGGAGCTCCTGAAGACCGCGGATTTCTATTCCGAGGCTCACCGGATGACGTTTGACAAAATGGTGGCGCTCTCGGAAAGAAGCCGTCCCGCCGAGTTGGTGACTCTCGCCGAAGAACTAGAGAAAGATGGGCTTCTGGAAAAGGCGGGCGGGCGGGCCTATCTCGCCTCGCTGATCGATGGCGTTCCCATTGCCTCAACGCCCAGCGCAGCCGCCTATGCGCAGATCATCAAGGAAAAGGCGATCGTTCGCGGATTGATCAACGCGTCCCAAAACATTATTGCGCGGTGCTACTCGGGTACGGATGATTCCGAAACGCTGCTCGACGTCGCCCAAAGCCAGATTTTCGAAATCGCCGAAAAGGACATTCACTCCGGATTTTTCCGCGTCCAGGACATCGTGAAATCAAGCTTCGGGACGCTCGACGTGCTGTTCGACCGGCGGCAGGGCGTCACCGGCATCGAAACGGGATTTGAAGCGCTGGACAGCATGACCTCGGGTCTTCAGCCCAGCGAACTGATCATTGTCGCGGCCCGCCCTTCCCTCGGAAAGACAGCTCTGGCGCTGAATATTGCCGCGCACGCGGCGGCGCGCCAAAAAAGGGTTGTCGCCGTTTTTTCCTTGGAAATGAGCAAAGAATCGCTCCTGATCCGGCTCTTATGTTCGGAAGGCCGCATTGACAGTCACCGGCTACGGACAGGCTTCGCGAGCAAGGAAGATTGGGCGAAGATGACGAAAGCGCTGGGCGAGCTGTCGGATGCGCCGCTACTCATTGATGACACACCCGCCCTCAGCGTGATGCAAATCCGGGCCAAGGCCCGCCGGCTGAAAGCGGACAAGGGTCTCGACTTGATCATCGTTGACTACATACAGTTGATCACCGGACACGGGCGGTTCGAAAATCGCAATCAGGAAGTGAGCTACATTTCGCGTGGGCTCAAAGCCATCGCCAAAGAGTTGGGAGTTCCTGTGGTCGCCCTCTCGCAACTGAGCCGCGCTCCTGACGCCGGTAAGGGACGCGAGCCGCAGTTGTCGGACCTCCGCGACTCAGGTTCAATCGAGCAGGACGCCGATATGGTGATTTTTATTCATCGCGGCGCAAGGGATGGAGGGCTTGACGACCCTGGAGTCATCACCGAACTGAACATCGGCAAGCAGCGCAACGGGCCCACGGGGCCCTTTAAGCTTGTCTTTCTGAAACCTTATACCCGGTTCGAGAATTACGCCGCCAGCAATGGCGACGAGTCCTGAACCGCAACGCCTCGGTTTCGGGCGCGGCAGTGCCGCCTTTCCGGCGGCACATCGGTCGCAGATCCCGAAACCGAGGCGTTGCTCTGAATCTCCGCTTCCTGCCAGTGATTCTTAACTCCGACAAGCTGCTTCGTCCGACGTGGGCTGAAATCGATTGCCCGGCCTTGCGCCGTAACTTCGACCGCATCCGCAGCCTCGCAGGCGCGAGAAAAATAATGGCGGTGATTAAAGCGGACGCTTACGGTCATGGCGCTCCCACCGTTGCGAGGCTCCTCGACCAGTGCGGCGCCGATTGGTTTGGCGTCGCGACTGTGGAGGAGGCCATCGAGCTCCGCGCGGCAGGCATCCACAAACCTGTGCTGCTGCTGGGCGGACTTTATATGAGCGACCCGGCCGCCTTGGTCGAGCACCGGCTGACTCCCACTGTCTCCTCCACGGCCCGTCTCGATACCTATGCGGAATGCGCACGAAGCCACGGCCAGCCAATTGAGTTCCATCTGAAGATCGATACCGGCATGGGCCGCCTCGGGATGCCACCTGAGTTGATCGCCTCATTCATCGAGCACCTGCGGAACTTTACGCAAGCTTCGACGTCAGCGGGCGCGGGGCTGCGGCTTTCCGGATGCTTTACTCATCTCGCCTCGGCCGAGGATATGACCTCCACACAGACGGAGGAGCAGCTCTCCTGCTTCAACGACGCTCTCACCCTGTTGCGCTCGTCCGGCGCCAGCCCGGAGTGGATTCACGTTTCAAACAGCGCGGCTCTTCTGACGCGCACGAATATTTGCGAAAATATGGTCCGCGCCGGAGCGCTCCTCTACGGATACTGCCTCCCCCTCTCTTTTCCGCCTGGCGCCATGAGCCGTCCCCTGCCGGAATTCGAGCCGGTCCTGAGCTTCCGATCGCGCGTGGTTTTCCTCAAAGATCATCCCGCGGGCAGGCCGCTCGGGTACGGTGCTTCCTACTACACTCGCCGTCCCTCGCGCATCGCCACGATGCCCGCCGGTTATGCTGACGGCTTCAATCGCGCTCTTTCGAATTCTGGCCGTGTGATCGTCCGCGGATGCTATGCTCGAATCGTCGGGAAGATCAGTATGGACCTGACGCTGATCGACGTAACCGATGTCCCTGGCGTGCTGGTGGGAGACGAGGTGACCCTCATCGGAAAGGCAGACGGGTGCTCGATCACCGCCACAGAGCTTGCCGAAAGGCTCGGGACCATTCCTTACGAAGTTCTCTGCGCCATCGGCAAGAGGGTTCCGCGCATTTACATCAATTGAGCCGACGAATGCGGAGGGTGGCGCATGCCGCGTTTTCCGGTCTGCGGTTTTTCTTTAGTTGGCGACTCGATTTTCGTCCGATGGCTTCGCAGTTTCGCGCGCCAGAAGCTCGTCAACCTCGCGGTCTAGCAGTTTTTCACCCCTCGAATCACCAACATGAGGCTTGAAAACGATGCGTCCCTGGCCGTCAATGAGAAACGTGGCCGGCGTGCTACTCACGCTGTAGTTCTTGGCAGCCCACTGCCAGTCACTCTTGAGCGGCACAAAGCCGTAATGGTTCCGTTGCAAAAATGGAACCACGTCCTTATCCTGTTCGGGTTGCACGTTGACCGCGAGGATCACAAATCTCTTGCTGCGATATTTCTCCAGCACATCCTCGAGATAGGGGAACGACCCCTGACACGGGCCACAGGCTGGAAACCAGAAATCGAGCAAGACGATTTGCCCGCGGAATGAGGCGAGCGAAACCGGCTTGCCGTCGTCGTAGTTCATTAGAGTGAACGCCTTGGCTGGTTTCGAGGCCTCGTCTCGCTTTCGCCAGACATCGCCGCCGGTCTGTTCGGGCGTCTTGCCAATTTTTGCGCCTGCATCCCGTAACGCAATTTCGAGCCTCTGGTTTGGTTGGTGCGCAACCAGGGCGAGAAGATCACGATAGGCCTGGACCTTTTCGCCCGCTCCTTCAAGCGCCTTCGCCCGGTCAAGCTCGTACCGCGTTGCATCGACGTCGAACTTGGGGACCTTCGTCGCCCCGAGCAGAGCCTCCGCCTGCGCATACTTCTGGCTTGCCATCAGGGCTTCGGCTTTGACTACATTCCCGGCGAATGTGACCTTGGTTCTAAACTCGTCGCGGTCGTCAGGGTCCGGGAGGGTCGCCGCCATTTGCCGCGCAAGCGCCCAAGCCTTGTCGGGGGACGCCTGCATATAGACGTTGAATAAGTCCTCCATCCCTGATTCGGACCAATTGAACCGGCTTGGCGGGAACTGCGCTCTTAAGCGCTCAAGGTCGGCGGTCTTTTCTTGCGGTGTGCTGGCATAGGCAGCGAGCCAATAGAGAGTCTGGGCCGCACTCTCGCTCTGCGGAAATCGTTTGATGACTTCTAGCGACAGTCGGGCGTAGAGCGCCGGGTCGACCTTTCGCACTGAAAACGCGTACTCAAACAAATACTGCGGGTTGCGTGGGTTTGCCTCCGCGGCTTTTTTCAGGTATTCGCTCCCGAGAGCGTTGTCGCCGCGGGAATCTGCAATCGACGAGAGCGAGAGATCGGCCGGTGCGAAGGAGGGATCCAGCGCCAGCGCCTTCAGGTAATATTGCTCCGCCCGCGCGAGGTTTTCCCCGCACAGTTCTCCCAAAGCCCAAACGTAAACCGCTTGTTTGGGATGCTCGCGCGCCCAACCCTGGTAGAGCTGCTTCAGGTGCTTCGTAGCGGCGTCCTCTTGCTTCTCGTGGGCCGCTTCTGTAGCGAAAATGAACTGGGAATGCGCCTCGGTGTAGTTTGGGTCGAGGTCAATCGCCCGGCGGTAATCCTTCGCTGCCTGGAGCCAGTCTCCTTTGAGCCTTGCCTGCTCACCCCGCTGGAAGATTTTGCGCGCCGCGGGAGTTCCCATGCTCTCCGTAGCCGTAAGTGGCCTAGGCCGGCTCCGGCAACTGCAAAATGCCACAACCGCCAATCCGAGACCGAAGTGTACTGCACGTTGGCGTCGCATCGGCTTCTGTCAATTATAATACGTTATCTGTGAGAGCTTGCATCCTGTTCGGCGGATGCTGGCGGGAGCGGAGCATCTGGAGACAGCGGGTAAACGTAGATCTGGCTGCGGGGATTATATTCTGAATCTGCGCATCCCGCTCCCTGGTCCGCGGAAGAGCCGGGGAGGAGGTCAGAACTCCCGGCTGTGAGGAGGAGCCTCGATAGTGCTGCAAAAGAGTTCGGGAAATCTCTGGCGGTAAATCGCCACGCCCAGCGCCGCGTGCATTCCCATCTCATCGAGCGTCCGAATTTCCTCGTCTGTTGTAATGCCTCCCGCCGCCGTAACCGGCAGGGCCGTAACGGCCCGCAGTTTGCGGAACCATTCGAGGCGCGTGCCCTGCGCTTTTCCCTCAACGTCAATGCACGTGCAGAGAAATTCGGAGCAATAGCCCTCAAGCTGAGGTATTGCCTCGCTCGACGTCAGCGGCAGCACCTCTTTCCACCCCCGAATTGCCACACGGTCGTCGACGCAATCAACGGCAATCATCACCTTTCCCCACGGAACAGCTTTCGCGAGGTTGGCGAGAAACGCGTGATCAACACCCGCCGAGGTAAACGCCGCGCTGCCGACGATTACTTTCACAGCGCCGCAGTTCAGCACTTCCTGCGCTCGTTCGATGCTGCGGATTCCTCCCCCCACGCGGCATGGCTTGCGCTGGCAAAGCTGCCGCACGATGTCCGCCTGCGGCTCACGCCCCAGCGCCGCATCGAGATCGATCACCTGAACCTGAGAGAAATCAGCGAAGCGCTCGAGCACCAGCGAGGCATCCGGCAACTCGAGTACCTTTGACTCTTCCTGTCCCTGAACAAGCTGGACCACCTTCCGGCCCATGAGATCGATGCAAGGAATAACCATTGAGTTTTCTATTCGAGGCGAGATGGAAACACTCAGACGTGATACGGGCTGACCTTTTTCCCGGTGAGGATGTGCAGGTAGGCACTGACTTGCGCACGGTGATGAATCAGATGCTCGTTGATTCCAAAGAGCACAACTGCGGCAGGGCGGCGGGTATTTAATTCTTCGCACACCCGCTTTTCTTCCCAGCGGTTCAGCGGAAAATCGGAAACCTCGCGCAGCGTATCCTGATGCACTTTTTCGATATGTCCCAATTCGGCTTCCAATGGTTCGACCTCACCCAGCACTATTATCCGTTCCCGCAATCCCTGTTTCGAGCTCGCCCGCTTTGTAGCGCCGACCTTGAGGTGGCATTTGGCCAGATACCGGACTAAAGCCCGGCGCTACGAGCTGTTGTCTGTTCCCGCTTCTGTGAAGCACGCAGAGTCATGCTCCCGGTTTCTCACTCAATACATTCCCCAATCAGCAATCAAGCTTCAGCAGGAAAGAGACGCGCAGACGGATTCTCTGGCTTGCTGACCGCTGATGGCTGATTGCGTTCACGGCAGCTTTCGAAGGACCTCGAGCACTTCAGCCGGCTCGGGCATCGTGCCAATCTCATAAACTCTTGACCACGCAATTCTGCCCTTCTTGTCAACCACGAAAATGGCGCGGTCATTCACAAATGGAATGCCGTGTTTCGCGGGTGGGAACACTCCGTATGCCTCTGCTGTCTTTGCATAGGGCCAGCGGTCCGAGGCAATCGGATAGGTTATGCCGCCCAACTCCTTCTGAAAGGCCTTGTGGGTGAAGACGGTATCCGTTGAGATTGCCACCACCTGCGCCCCCTCCTTTTCAAATTGCCCCACTTCACCCTGAAAGGCGGCCAACTCGCTTTGGCATACCGGGGTGAAATCAAGTGGATAGAAAAGAATCACGACGTTCTTGCCCTTCTGAGCCGAAAGCTGAAACTCGCTCTGACTTTCACCCACCGAACTTCCCAACTTGAAGTCGGGTGCTAAGTCGCCAATTTTCAAAGCCATTCGCAGACTCCTCTATATTCGCAATGCTTCTTCCCTATCTGCCCTTATCTACCCGCAAGCATCATTAGCGTTTTCCACTGGTCTTCCGAAACAGGCATCACCGAGAGACGTGGCAGCCGAACCAATTCGGACTCGCGCAATGAAGCTTCTTGCTTAATTTCAGCGAGAGTCACAGGACGAGGCAAGGCCTTGCAAAACTTAATATCCACTACCAAGAAGCGCCGGTCGTTCTGTCGCGGATCGGGGTAGGGCCCGCGGGTGATTTCTGCGATGCCCATGACGCTCTTCTCCCGACCGGTATGATAAATCAGCGCCAGATCGTTGGGCCGCGCGTTCGCAAGATGTTTCAGGGCGAAGTTGCTCAAAACCCCATCCCATACCGTCTGTCCTTCCCTTTGCAAATCGGCCAGCGAATAATGGTCAGGGTCGCTCTTCAGAAGCCACTTTGCGGGCATAGTCCGAGTAGGCCGTATCAAGCCGTGGGACGGGAAGTCAGCACGTTTGAAGCGCCGCTGATGAACCCCTTGGGCGCGCTAATATATCCAGCGATAGATTTCTTGGACACCTGATTGACAACAAGCTCGAGAGCACTCGGCGCTCCTTGCATGTAAAAGAAGACCGGCTCATCGATGGATTCGTCCTTGCGCTGAGTGCGCTTGTCGTCGAAATAGAGATAAACGGTGAACAGGTTCATTTTGGTGTTAGTCCTTACAAGCTGCAGTTGCACGCCCCCGATCTTTTGCCGCGCTCGCCGCGAATTCAAGTGAAACTCGAAATAGTCACGATCCGTCCGGTGAGCGAGGTCCACCAATTCCTGATGATTGCGCGCTATGGCACCCGTCAGCTCTCCTTTTGCTCCGGTCAGGGCTGCTTTCGTGGCATCGAGATCCTTCTGCGTTCCCGCCAGGCCGTTGGAGATGGTGCCGAATTTGGTGTTAGCCGCGGTTTGCAGGCTGTTCAGTTGTTCCGTGCTCGCCTTCTGCGCAATCGCATCGTTCAAGGCATGCACCGCTTGCCGCTGCCTAGCTTCAATGTTCAACGCCAACTGGCGCGCCCGGCCAAGCTCTGCCTGCGTCATGCCCAACCGTTCCGCAGTGACCTGAAACTTGGCGCTGAGTTGGGCGTAATGATCGTCCGAAGCGTCGGCACGGCGCGTCAACAGGTTCAACTGGTCGGATTGCTGGGACAACACGGTAGAAAACTTGCTGCGCGCTGAGAGAATCAAATACAGGTTCACACCCGAGATGCCCAGTAGAATGATAACCAACGCCCAAAGTCCCTTGCCCACCGTTGACCCAGAGACGGGCAGCGGCGCGGCCGCGGGCGGAGGCCCCTGAACGTAGATATACTGTGGCGTCCCCTGATTTGGGGCTCCGCCTGGCTGAGTTTCCGCGAAACGGGCCGACGGCCCCTCCGCGGGACCCGGGTTGACAGGGACATCTTCCGGCCGAGCTCCCTGCTCTGCACTCGGCCGGCTCCCAAAACTGACCGTCGGGTAACCATGAGAGCTAGCCGACGGCGCTGGGCCGCCGGATGGCGCCCGCGATTCGCGCGGTTTGGGCTCACGCTGCGATGGAGATGAAACATCATCGAGGCCGAACATGGCGTTCGCAGGATTGTGGGGTTTCTTCGGATCTGTCATTTTCTGCCTTCCATTCTTGGGTGGTGGTGAGCGCCGTCAGGCCAGTGTTCCGGAAAACTCAGGTACATTGGCCCACTCCCCTTCCGGCTCGCACGATGAAGGAAACCAGCCGGAATGATGCACCTGCCATGTGTATTAGTATAATCAATCAGATGCCCTCGCCAAGCAAAAAGATGGCCACTGATGCCTCAGTTTCGGAGTTGTAGCGCCGGGCTTCAGCCCGGCATCAGGCCAAGTGCCGATCTGAAAGCCGGCGCTACAGTCGCCGCAGTAACGGGCCGCTCCGTACAATTAATTTTGCTACATGATCACCCGGCCCCAATATGAAATCCGGATTGGCAACGCCCACGTTCGGCTCGGCGTCCGCACGATTATTGTGGGCGTGCTCAATGTTACGCCTGACTCCTTCTCAGATGGCGGGCTCTATGTGGAACCTCGCCGTGCTATCCAGCACGCTGTGGCGCTGGCGCGCGAAGGAGCCGACTGGATCGACGTCGGCGGTGAGTCCACGCGTCCAAGAGCACAGCCGGTGAGCGTGGAGGAAGAGTTGCGCCGGGTTCTACCTGTAATAAGAGGATTGCGGCGCCGCATGCCGCACCTTCCTATCTCGATTGACACCACCAAGGCCGCCGTGGCGCGCGAGGCGCTTAAGGCCGGCGCCAACATTCTGAACGACATCAGCGGGCTGAGGTTTGACCCCGAAATTGCTGACGTCTCACGCCGTTCGGGCGCGCCGCTTATCTTGATGCACCTTCGCGGCCGCCCCGCTACCATGCAGCAGAAGCCATTCGCGCGATCCGTCGCCCGATCCGTCTCGCGGGGACTGGCCTGGTCTATCGGCCGGGCTTTGCATCGCGGCGTCCGACGGTCGCAACTGATCATTGACCCGGGGCTGGGGTTTGGAAAGACGCGGCGGCAAAACTTCGAAATCCTTGCTCATCTCGAGCGGCTCCAAAAATTCCAACTGCCGGTTATGGTAGGAGCGTCCCGGAAATCCTGGGTGCGCGCGATCGCAGCCGGCGAAGATCTCGATTTCCCGCGCACAAGCTCTTCCGGAGGCGCGCGGCGATTATTACCATCTCACTCCGCTTTGGCCGGATCTGGAAATCATATCCTCGACTTCGCCGACGCTGCAACAGCCGCGGCGGCGGTTTTGGCTGGCGCCCATATTGTGCGCGTTCATTCGGCTCCAGCCATTCTCCCCGCCGTGCGCATCGCCGATGCGATCCTGGCCGGCCGACTCCCAGAGGGAAGTGGCATCGGGTAAGGCAGAGTCCAGATGCGCCACCGGACAGCGGCGCCAAGTTCCGCAGACGCCAATGCGCGAGTAACTTGAAGCTGTTAGAATCAAAGGGCATGAGGAAAAGGCCGCAGCTCTTTGGCACAGACGGGATTCGTGGAGTCGCCGGCCGCTATCCGCTCGACCGGCAAACGGTGTCGAGTCTCGGACGGGCGCTCGCCGAAGCAATGGCGAAACCTCCGGACGCGAAGCAGCCGCAAATTCTTCTGGGCGAGGATACACGTGAATCGAGCGCCTGGATCACTCGCGTTCTGGCCGGAGCCTTGCGCGAAACAGGTGCGAGCGTCACTTCGGCCGGCATTCTCACCACTCCGGGAATAGCTTTTCTCACGCGCCATTATGGCTTCTCGGCAGGCATCATGGTCTCGGCCTCCCATAATCCCTTCGAAGACAACGGAATTAAAATCTTTTCGAGTGAAGGCACGAAATTACCCGAACCCCTTGAGCTCGAGATCGAGCAAGCCATGCTCGAAACCTCGGCCAGCAGACCAGAATCTTCTGAAGCCGATCTTCCACCCGAAGGCGCGCTCAAGCAGGCATATTTAAAGTTCCTGGGGGAGCTGATTCCCGCCAACGGCCACATGTCACATTTTCAATTGGTCATCGATTGCGCGCATGGCGCCGCATCCGGTCTCGTCCCGGAATTTCTGAAACTCGCCGGCATCCCGGCTCGCATACTTCACGCCGAGCCTAACGGCCGAAACATTAATTTGCAATCCGGCTCGCTTCATCCCGAAGAGATGGCGGCTCTGACGCAATCCACGGGGGCAGACCTTGGAGTGGCCCTCGACGGCGACGCCGATCGCGCGATCTTCGCCTCCGGACGTGGGCGCATTTGCAACGGAGACCACGTGCTTTTTGCCGCCGCGCCCTTTTTTAAGGATCAGCGCCGGTTGAAAGGGGAAGCCGTTGTTGGAACCCTCATGACGAATCTGGGGCTTGAGATTGCGCTTCGGGAAAAGACGATTGGAATGAAGCGCACTCCCGTGGGCGATAAATTCGTACTGGAAGAGATGCTGCGCTCTGGAATCAATCTTGGAGGCGAACCTTCTGGCCACGTTATTTTCTCCGATATCTCCCTGGCGGGTGACGGGATTGTTACGCTTCTTCAGATGCTCCGCCTGCTCTCCGAGACGGGAGCGATGATGGACGACTTGGTGAAGGACTTTAGACCATTTCCTCAGTTGATTCGCAATGTGCGCGTGAAGAAAAAAACACCTCTCGAGTCTGTTCCCGCCGTCGCTCGTTCGGTAGGGGAGTGTGAGCAGGAATTGGCGGACCGCGGACGGGTCGTGGTGCGATACTCAGGAACGGAGCCCGTTGCGAGGGTGATGGTTGAGGGCGAAAGCGCCGGACGAGTGGAGTTCCACACCGCAAGGATTGCGGCTGCAATTCAGCATGCGCTCGGGGCAAGGAATTGATCGAGGTTCTCCATGGGCGCAGCTCAGCTTTACCCGTATCTCCGGCTGGACACGGGGGGTGGACATGAAATCGCTACTACGTAGCGGGTTGCGGAGGGCTTCGTATCAGGGCACAGCTTTAGCCGTGCCAAGGGAAGCTGGGTCTTAGGGCGGGGCTTTACAGGTTGCGGAAAAACGGCTTTTCGGAGCCAAAATCGGCCGAAAATGGCGGTCGCTCGAACGGAGAATCAATAACTTACAAATCTTGACGAGCGCCATTTGGGAGTCTCAGGGGAGTTTTTCCGCAGCCTGTTTAGCCCCTGGCCGCCAGCCGCAGCGGCTAAAGCCGGCATTCTGTTGGCTTTCGGTCGGCACGGCTGAAGCCGTGCCCTGATACCCCCCGGGTCCAGCAAAAAATGTGGGACATGTTCAGGTGGGCGCAGAAGGGCGCGATTCTTGCCAGCTCATACCTAAGTAATGAAGAAGAAATTGAAAGCTTCCCAAAAGAGCGCCACGTCGGGCTCGCAACGCCCCCCGCGACCCTTGTCTCCTGCCGGACACGAAAATCGTGATGTTGCTGAAGTAGTTCAGAGTTTTGAAGCGAATTTTCACTGCCTATCCGACGCCAAGGCCATCGGCATTGTCTATAGCGACGATGAGTGTGTTACG
>JASHOS010000192.1 GCA_030040995.1 Terriglobia bacterium
GGCCTGCGTCGGCTAGACAAGATTGTTCCCGTGGAAGGCGAGGGTTACCGGAACTGGCTGTGCCTGCCGTAGGCCGACCTTCAGTCGGTACCTGCCGGGCTAATGAGTCTGTGTGGCAATTCGAAGGTCGAACGAAGAATCAATGACTTACGGACGTAATGATCCTTGTAACTTATTGATTCTTCGTCGAAGAAGTCCGTTGTCCCCCAGATTCTAATGCCCGGCGCTACAGAACGGGAACAAATTCTGGTTTATAGGCCCATAGCGGGGTAATCCCGGTGAACGCGGACGGTATGCCGGATACGCCGATCCATATCAGTGTCATCGTTTGCACTCGAAACCGTGAGGCGAGCCTGGCACGCACGCTCAAATCGTTGCTAACAGCGGGCAGTCTCGCGGCGCAGGATTGGGAGCTGCTGGTGGTGACGGACAGGAGTTCTACGGACCGGACGAACGGTATTGCCCAGGAGTTTGCAGAGCGGTTCCCGAGTCACGTCCGGCTGCTGATTCAGCCGAATACCGGCAAGAGCGACGCGCTCAACGCTGGGATACGCGCGGCCCGCGGCGAAGTGCTGGCGTTCACCGACGACGACTGCCTCTGCGGTGAGGGCTATCTGCCTGGCATTCGGTCGGTGTTCGGCGACCCGGCAGTTCACGCGGCCGCGGCTCGCGAGTTGGTGGATATCGAGGGAGACGTTCCGCGATGGCTGCCGAGGAGACTTGGAGAGTATGACCGGGGCGAAGCGTTCTTTGAGCTGCCACCTAAGAGCTTCCTTTTTGGCTCTAACATGATTGTACGGCGGCAGGTTTTTGCGCGGGTGGGAGGGTTTCGACCGGACCTGGGACCAGGCGCCACAGGAATGGCAGAAGATACGGAGATGAGCTTCCGAATAGCGGCGGCCGGCCACCGGCTGTACTACGCTCCGCAAATCCTGATCCGTCATCAGATTCCTGCCGGGCGGCTGACGCGGCGACTCTTCGTGGTACGCGATTACCGGAACGGTGTCTCCTGGGCGCGCTTCGTCCCGTTCGAAAGATTGCACCCCGGCTGGAAGCATAGCCTGCCGGCGTGGGTGTATCGGCTGTACTACGCGGTGAGGGCGATTTACGTTGCCTGGCGCACCGCGCGGTTGCACCTAGCCGGGCAGCAGGCTGAAGCCATCCGGGTTCTGATGGGTCACGCTTTTTGGTTTGGATCCGCGGTTGAACACGAGCGGCTGAGGCGGCTCGGGATTACTGAGTTTCCCGTACCCAGGCCGCTGGACGAGGCCAACCGGCCGATGGAAGAGACGGTCCCTGATCCTGTTCAGAAATGACTCATCTTCTGTGAGAATTTGAACCCGTCGCTCTGCCACGACTGCCTGACCGGCCTCTCGTTTCTGTCCTGATCCCGAATTACAACTACGCGCAGTACATTGGCCTGGCCCTCGAAAGCGTGCTCCGCCAGACCCGTGAGAACTTCGAGGCCATCGTCTGCGACGACGGCTCAAAGGATAATTCTCGGGAAGTGGTGCAAGAGTACGTGAAGCAGGACTCGCGCGTTCGGTTGGTGGCGCAGGAGAACCGCGGGGTCACAAGCGCCGTCAACACGGCTTATGACAGGCGAAGCGAGCGTTTTCTTTCTGGCACGGTTTCTCCCCGCTCAAGCGCGCCACGGCCGACCTGGCTCGCCCTGTCTTGCGCCGTTTTACCGCCCGGACTCAGTGATGGGAAGCAAATTCGAGAGCCCGCCGGCCATGCGGAGCACGTGAGCGCGGAGAATGCAATCTTGTGAAGCCTGACCTTTCGAATCAGGTTTTCCTTTCCCCACCGGGGTCGTGCAGACACTTGCAGTGTGGTGCCTGCGATCTCACGAAGCGAGAGGCTCTTGCAGCATCTCGCCATTCTAACCCCGTCAACTCCGTTGATCGCAGACCTTGAATGCCAGCGTCTGCGCCACCCAACCAGCCCCTCACCCGCCTACGGGCCGGAGCCGCTCCTAGCTGAAGCTCTGGAGCGTAAGTGACCTTCGGTGGGCACAGGCTCGGCCTCCTTCGTCGGCCACCCTCTTCCGACGCTGGACACTGGGACACCCTCTATATCTAAGGGCAACTGCTTCGGGCGCAATTGTAGCGGCGGGTTTACCCCGCCACGCAAAATGGCGGCATAAAGCCGCCTCTACGCACCCGAAACTGAGGCTTACCCACCTCGAATTCTTGCTGTTGACAAGCGTCTGTCAGATTATTTACCATGTAGTTACTATGCTGGAAGGCCTGGCTTCCCCCTCGCGAGTTATCCTTCATGCCGTCCACGCCGATGCTTCTGCCCGAGCCAACAAATTCAATCCGAATGATCTTCCCGGTTGCCGTCAGCGATGTGCCCCAGCCAGCATTCAGGAACCACGCTTAGACAGTCTCCTATCAAACTCCGTTGCCAACCAGGAAATCCTCCCTGCTCTGCCACCCGAACGAACAGAAAACATTAAAATTACCGAACGAAGCTGTTATGTTATTGAAAACAAAGGTCGGAAGATTAGAAAAATGGCCGAACCTGTTATGTTGCTGATAACAATAAACTTATCTTGATATAGCTGCCAAACCTCTAGAATCAAACCACTTAATGCCTCAGTTTCGGGCGTGTAGAGGCGGCTTTATGCCGCCATTTTGCGTGGCGGGGTAAACCCGCCGCTACGATTGCGCCCGAAACTGTGGCATTACCAAATCACTTATATAAACGCAGTGACGTCCCTCCACGAAGCCGCTGGAACTGGGACACGCCTAGGACTGGAGGCGCTTGCAGTATTTTTTCAGGTCTTCCGCCATGGATCATTCCTCCGCGAAGGCTCATGGAGGTAGCCAGAAGGGGCGGCGACATAGGAGCGATCTCGTCCCCATCACGCAAGATCACTTACTTCTTAGTTGTCCCTGTGTAAACCCATGGCGCCCCAAGTCTCAAATGTGTCCAACTGCCAGGCCGAGGGAGAGGGCTGAGACGGCGAGTTAACCCTTGGTGTCCAGCCAAAGCTATGGGGTAAAGATCAGATCTCCGGAAGCGATGGGAGAGCGCATACAGCCTTTCAAAGCGCCCACGTCCGTAATTTGCCGTATCTTTAGGTATTTACTTTCATTTCACTTTCCAGAACTCAAGGATAGTGATACCATTTTCCGTCCATTGTTACAGGAACATTACGAGGACATTACAAGTTCGTTATGCTGGCAAATGCAAGCGAGGCGAGAGCCGAGCCCGGTGCCGAACATGAAGCCGCACCAGGACGCGTTTTCTGGATTACGGGGCTATCCGGCGCCGGCAAGACAACCTTGGGGCGAGAGTTGTGGGCCCGGTTGCGTGCTACCGGTCGTCCGGCCACCTTTCTCGATGGCGACACGCTTCGTGGGGTGATCGCCGAAGATCTCGGCCACAACGCCGACGATCGGCGCCGGTCGGCAATGCGCAATGCGCGGTTGTGCAGGTTGCTCGCTGAGCAGGGCGCCGACGTGGTTTGCGCGACCATCTCGCTGTTTCACGACGTGCAGCGTTGGAACCGCGAAAACATCCCAGGTTACCGTGAGATCTACCTTCGGGTCCCGCTAGAGGAGCTACGGTCTCGAGATAGCAAGGGTATTTACGCGAGGTCCCAACGTGGCGATACGTCTAACGTGGTGGGCATTGACGTGCCCGCGGAGGCTCCTGAGGCGCCGGACCTGATCCTCGACAATTATGGTCGGCTCGACGTCGCCACGGCGGTGGAGCGCATTTTGGCGGTTTGCGACCGGCGGAATAGCGCGGGTGCGGCGCAAACGGCGCGCGTTGTCGCTTTCAAAACCAAAGCGGAATCTCTAGAAGCGCTGGCGCCGCTCCTGCGCAACGCGCGCGTCCTGCCGCAGGTCCGATTCTCGGTTGGAGATTGGCGCTCCGGGCTTGGCGGTGTGCTCGCGGCACTCGCCGCTGAGCCCTGGGGTTCTGGCAGGGTCATCGTGCGAAGCAGCGCGCGAGGCGAGGACAGCGCCCCGAGAAGCCAGGCCGGGAAATACGATTCCGTACTCGGCGTCGCTGGCAGCGCAGCGGTGGCGGAGGCCGTCGAGCGGGTGATCGACTCTTTCGCCGATGACGTAAGCGATGACGACCAAATCTTCGTGCAACCCCTGCTTGACCGGGTGGCGATGGCTGGGGTAGCTTTCTCTCGCAGTCTCAGCGGCGGCCCCTATTTTGTCATCAATTACGACGACTGTTCCGGCCTGACCAATGGCGTGACCTCCGGCGCCGGTGCCAACCTCAAGACTTTTTATTGCCTCAGATCGCGGCCTGATGCTTGCCCAGCGTCGCTGGCGCCGGTCGTCGCTCTCGTCGCCGAACTCGAGATTCTTTTAGCGTCTGACGCTATCGACGTGGAATTTGCCATCGGCGAAGACGGGCAGCTTTACCTTCTGCAAGTCCGCCCGCTGACTGTCGGCCGCCAAGAACGGACAGTGGACGCAAACGTGGGCGCCGTGGTCGCCGATATCGCACGGAAGGTCGAGCTGCTCAGCCGGCCGCATCCTTATTTGCACGGCAACCGGGCCATATTCGGCGTCATGCCGGACTGGAACCCGGCCGAAATGATCGGGTTACGGCCTTATCCCCTGTCGTTGTCGCTCTATCGCGAACTCATCACCGACGCGATCTGGGCCTATCAGCGGGACAATTACGGCTACCAGAATCTGCGGAGTTTTCCGCTGCTGGTCAGCTTTCACGGACTACCCTACGTCGACGTGCGTGTAGACTTTAACTCCTTCGTACCCCGCGACGTATCCGACGATCTGGCCAGGCGTCTCGTGAATTACTACATCGACCGGCTCCTTTCCGAGCCGCATCTCCACGACAAGGTCGAATTTGAGATCATCTTCTCCTGCTATACGCTTGATTTGCCAAAGCGGATGGCCAGGCTCGCCGGGGACGGATTTTCTCCCGAAGACGTTGCAGAACTTACGGGCGCCTTACGGCGGCTTACCAACCGCATCATGCATGGCGAAACGGCGCTGTGGCGGCGCGACCGAGCGAAGATCGATCTGCTGGCGCAGCGGCTACCGGTAATCTGGAATGCGAAGATCGACAAGATCAGCCGAATTTACTGGCTGATTGAAGACTGCAAGCGATATGGCACACTGCCGTTCGCCGGTCTCGCGCGGGCCGGGTTCGTAGCAGTTCAGATGCTCCAATCCCTGGTGGAAGTGGGCGTTCTCAGCGCCGAAGAGAAGGCGACCTTCATGGCAAGCGTCGATGCCATTGGGTCGCGCATTGGGCGAGATTTCGCGGAGCTTCCGAAGGCGGACTTCCTCGCGCGCTACGGCCATCTCCGGCCGGGAACCTACGACATCCTGTCTCCACGCTATGACGAGGCGCCCGATCTCTATTTCGACTGGTCAACCTCTCGCGCGGCGGCGCCCGCTCCGCCCCGCTTCGCGCTCTCGATCCTGCAGTTGCGCCGCATCGAACAGCTCCTGAAGGAACATGAGTTCGAGATCGACGTCTTGAGTTTGATCGAGTTTATCAAGGCAGGCATCGAGGGCCGCGAATACGCTAAGTTCGTGTTTACGCGAAGCTTGAGCGACGCTCTCTCACTGATCAGGCGGTTGGGCAAGGATTATGGTCTTTCGGGGGAGGATTGCGCATTTCTGAACTACGACGCCATCCGCGCCCTCTACAGCGAGAGCGGTTCGGTGCGCGAGGGGCTGCTGAAGAGCGTCGCCGAGGGTAGAGAGCGTCACGCGCTTACGCGCAATCTGGTGCTTCCGCCAGTCGTCGCGTCGCCCAGTGAAGTGGTTGCATTCCACCTTCCGCCGAGTCAGCCTAACTTCATTACGCGAAAAAGCGTCACCGCACCGGTTGCCTCAGTCAGCGACCCGCCGGAGAACTTCGCAGGACGGATTCTTTTCGTGCCCAGCGCAGACCCGGGGTTCGACTGGATTTTCACTCGTGATATCAGAGGATTCGTCACTCAGTTTGGCGGCGCCAATTCGCACATGGCGATCCGCGCCGGCGAGCTCGGAATACCCGCGGTCATCGGCGCCGGCGAAGGCTTGTTCCAGCAATGGCGGACGGCGCGCAAGCTGTGTCTCGATTGCACGAACCAAAGGGTCTTGGTGATCGTGTGAAAACGGTCGCCATCACCCAGCGGGTATCTGTTGTTCCAGCTTACGGCGAGCGCCGTGATTGCCTGGATCAAGCCTGGACGAGGTTCCTGGCGGCCTGCGGGCTGCTTCCCCTGCTGCTCCCCAACGTTACCGAGACGGCTCTTGCCTTGTGCGAGGCGGGCGGCACTGCCGGCGTGGTGTTAACCGGCGGTAACGATCTTGCGGCGTGGGGCGGCGATGCCCCGGAACGCGACGCCGTCGAATATGCCCTGCTCGATTGGGCCGAGCGGCGCGGGATGCCGGTCCTGGGCGTTTGTCGCGGCATGCAGGTGATTCAGCAGCGTTTTTCTATTGCGTTGCGCCGCGTGAAAGGGCACGTGGCGCAACGTCAGGTTATCCGAATCGACGGCGAGCCAAGAGAGGTTAACAGCTATCACCACTTTGCCGCCTTCGACTCGCGCCCGCCGCTCGATGTCTGGGCGGTCGCAGACGACGGCGTGGTCAAAGCAATTCGCCATTCTGCCCAGCCGATAACAGGGATTATGTGGCATCCTGAGCGGTCGGCGCCCTTCTCGCCTGCCGATGTGGAACTGTTCCGCCGAGTGTTTGGAGCCGAATGATACGAGCAGTGATCCTCGCCGCAGGCCGTGGCAGCCGCATGGGACAGCTCGGCGGGGACCGCCCGAAATGCCTGGTCGAGCTGGATGGCAAACCCTTGATCGAGCGCCAGATTGCGGCGCTCCGGCGCGGCGGCGTGGACGAGATCGGGGTCGTCCGCGGCTATCACGCTGAGATGATCGATTTACCCGGCCTCTGCTATTTCTCGAACGATCGATGGGCCGAAACCAATATGGTGACCTCGCTCGCCGCGGCCGCTGCGTGGCTGTGTTCCGGGCCGGTCATCGTCAGCTATGCCGACATCTTCTACACCAGTGAGTTGGTGCGCGGTCTCGCCGGTGCCTCAGGCCAGTTAGTTATCACTTATGACCGAGCTTGGCGCCGCCTGTGGACACGGCGTTTTGCCGATCCTTTGACCGACGCCGAAACCTTCCGGATGAATGCCACGGGCCAATTGCTGGAAATCGGAGGTAAGACGTCGCGGATCGAAGACGTCGAAGGGCAATATATGGGACTCTTGAAATTTACGCCCCCGGCGTGGAGTGTTGTTGAGGCGCTACTCGGTACACTTGACCCGCTCATCCGCAATAGCCTCGACGTGACCGGATTACTGCGCCGGCTGCTAGCAGAAAGTACGATCACTATCGGTACCGTCGGCACTGAAGGGCAATGGGGCGAGATCGACAACCCGGAAGACGTGGCTCTGTACCAGGAGATGGTAAGGGAGGGGGAACTCCGGCTCGAGTGAGGATGAAACACGGAGATTATACGGGGTTAGCTGGCAACTATGCCAAGTTCCGGGCCGGCTATGCCCCACAAGTCGCGACTGCAATCCTAAGTTATGTGGGACGCGATCTGGCCAGCATCGATGCCGCTGACGTCGGCGCCGGCACGGGCATCTGGACACGCACGCTCGCGGCCCGCGGCCTGCACTCCATCGTCGCTGTCGAACCCAACGACGACATGCGCGGGCAAGGAATCGAGACTTCGCGCCGCACCGGCATTGTCTGGCGCAAAGGTTTGGCCGAAGCCACGGGATTGCCCGAGGGCTCAGCCGACCTTGTCAGCATGGCCTCGTCATTTCACTGGGCTGATTTCGACAAAGCATGCGACGAGTTCCACCGCATCCTGCGCCCGGACGGCGTTTTCGCGGCCTTATGGAATCCACGCTTCATCGAGGCGAACCCGCTGCTGGTGGAAATCGAGGCGCAGATCATGCGGCTCAAGCCGGATATCCGGAGGGTATCATCCGGCCGCTCGGGGATCACCGAGCGGCTAACCGACATGTTGAGCGCCAAGCCACAGTTCACCGGTGTACTGTACCTCGAAGGCAGGCATTCGCTGCGCCAAACGCCCGAGCAGTATATGGGCGCGTGGCGCTCAGTGAACGATTTGCCGGTGCAACTCGGTCCCGAACTTTTCCAGAAGTTCCTGGATTTCACAGAGAAGCGCATCGCCGGTCTCGCGGCGATCGAGACAACCTATTTGACGCGCGCGTGGGCGGCGCGGCGCGCATAGTTTAGCTCCCCAGATTATAGCCAATCGTCTCAATCCGTCTTTTCGTCTCCGCATCCAATCCGTTTATAAAATCTCTGAATCGTGGAACTTTTTCTTTAACGGCCAAATAGCGATAGGGCTTGGTATTCGGAGGGTCCACATGTAAATGGCTCAAATCAAGATCAACCGACATGGCTGCAACGATCTTGGAAAACTCCCTTAGCGGGTCGGCCATGAAGTCCTCCAGCCGCAACGTGAGCGTCGCTCGCTGGAGATAAAGCTCAGTTTCCTCGACAAATTCCTGGAAAGACAGAAAACGCTGGCCCCGCAACGCCGCGAAAGAATCAGCATTACCTTCGGCAAAGGCCTTGAATTCTGAGAAATTTTGCTCCAAAGCGGCGTACAACTCGTCTGCGCCCTTGTAAACCTCCGAGATACCAGGAATCATCACATTGGTGCGAATATAGGTCCGCCACCAAACCCAATTTGTCAGCAACGAATCGAGGGGATGACGGTAGATAAAAATCAAATCGGCAAATCGCGATTCGACCGCTTCCAATATACGGCTCGTAACCGCTGGCAAAGCCTGAAGGCAAGAAATATACTTAATCGTGGCATGGTTACTGTAGATCATAGACGTCGGACCCGAATGGATGCGGATCTTATCTCTGATGTATCTTGCCCTTTCTCCAATGTTGTTCCACATGAGTTCATTGATATACCAGCGTCCGCTGCCGAACAGCCCAATAATATAAGTCGTTCTGTCGTTCCCCGGACTATGGATTTTCCAATACCAATCCGTTTGCCCCAAGCGGGCGCAGACGGCGCACCATTTTTGGCGAGGGGAGCTTCGCGCGAGTCTGACCAGCCTTTGAGCTACCGTCATCTTGTCCCACTAGCCCAATGAGCTATCGCAGCGCGGCCGAGCCACAATCAACCGCGGCTTGCACCGTCTAGATTATATCCAATTTTCTGAATCCGTCTTTTTGTCGCCGCATCCGGCTTGCGTGCTAGAATGGCTACGCGACTGCGATAAGGAGAAGAATGAGCGGAATACTTGAAGTCCCGGTTGAAAAGTACCTCGATTCTCTGCTCCCGCCGCGCGATGCCGTGGTGCGCGAGATGGAACGCTACGCCGCCAAAAATCAGGTGCCGATTGTAGGACCGGCGTGCGCGCGCGTATTGTTCCAGCTCGCGCAATTCATCAAAGCGCGGCGCGTCTTTGAAATGGGCTCGGCCATCGGCTATTCCACGTTGTGGCTGGCGCGAGCCCTCGGCTCACAGGGAACGATTTTTTATACAGACAGCGACCCCGCCAACGCCCGCCGCGCGGAAGCGTATTTGAGCCGCGCGGGAGTGCGGGCACGCGTCAAGATATTGGTAGGGGACGCGCTGGAACAACTTCAATCGACGCGGGGACAGTTTGACCTCATCTTCAATGACGTGAATAAGGTCCAGTATCCGAAGGTGCTGGCGCTTGCTGCGCCGCGTCTTCGTCCGGGGGGAATTTTCGTCACCGATAACGTTCTTTGGTCAGGGCGGGTCGCAGGCGCCGGCCGGGAAGCCGACTCCGCGACATTAGCCATTCAGAAATTTAACCGGCAGCTCTTCCGCTCGAAGGAGTTCTTCACGACTATCGTGCCGTTGCGGGATGGCTTGGCAGTAGCCCGTAAAAATGGCTGAACGCTGCCGTCAGTTTTCCGCCTCCAGGAAACGCTCGGCGTCAATGGCGGCCATGCATCCCGAGCCGGCCGCCGTGACCGCCTGGCGATAGCTCCGGTCCTGCACATCACCGGCCGCGAAAACGCCAGGAATGTTAGTTTTCGATCCATTCGACGTTTTCAGATAGCCCACATCGTCCATCTCCAGTTGCCCGCGAAATAAGGCAGTGTTGGGCGAATGTCCGATGCCGATAAAAAGCCCGTCGCAAGGATAAAACGTCTCCTCTGCTGTTTTCACGTTCCTCAAGCCAACGCCGGTCACTTCGTTTTTTTCCGGGTCGAGCACGGTGGTCACGACAGAGTCAAAGACGGGCTTAATCTTTTCATTCCGCAGCAGCCGGTCCGCCATAATTTTGGAGGCGCGCAGGTGGTCGCGCCGGTGGATAAGACTCACGCGATTCGCGTAGCGCGTAAGAAAAAGCGCTTCTTCGGCCGCCGTATCCCCTCCGCCCACCACCGCTACGTCTTTGCCTCGAAAGAAATAACCGTCGCACGTGGCGCACGTGGAGACGCCGTGGCCAAGCAGGCGCCTTTCCGATTCGAGCCCAAGTAGCTTCGCGGAAGCTCCTGATGCTATGATGAGGGCGCGCGTTTCAATCCTTTCCTTGCCGACTTCAAGGGTAAAGGGGCGAGTTGACAGGCCCGCGCGCGTCACATCGCCTTCCATGTATTCTGCGCCGAATTCGGCGGCCTGTTTTTCCATCATTTCGACGAGCTCGGGACCTTGTACGCCTTTGGGAAAACCGGGATAATTCTCCACCGCGGTTGTCAGGCTGAGTTGTCCGCCTGCCTCATGCCCTCGAATCACCAGAGGGCTCAATTTGGCGCGGGCCGCGTAAATCGCAGCGGTCAAACCCGCGCAGCCTGATCCTATAACCACAACCTCGCGCATTTTCCTGCCTCCTGGCGTCCTAACTCCTTGAATTCGTCAACCCAGCGCCTTCAGTCAAGTTTTCGCCACCTCGTTTCCTGGAAACGCGGGGAGAGTTCTTAAGATTCTATACCGGCCCTGCGCTCATTGGCCATCGGCGGCGAACCTAATCGTTGGACCACGCCATTCCGACTTGCAGAAAGCCTCCGCCTTTTCGTAGGGGTACGGCTTGCCGTACCCTTCATAATCAGTATCAGCGGAACGGCTGTCTCCTTCGCTCCACCCAACTTCGGTGTCGCCCACCCTGCCCGTCGCATCTCCTCGCAAAGGTTTCGATGCGCGAAGGAGCGGGCGGTTACGATAGAATATCAACCATGTTTTGAAGGATGCATCAAAAGAAAAGGAGAATAAGACGATGACGACACAGACGGCAGCAAGCAGCGGGGGAGACAAGGAACACGGGAAGGGCCAGCTCGCGATGAACACACCCCCGGTCGTGTCGCAGCAGGAGTGGGAGGCTGCGCGCCAGCAGCTCCTCGTGAAAGAGAAGGCCTTCACCCACTCTCGTGATGCGCTGGCTGCCGAACGCCGGCGGATGCCGTGGATGGCGGTGGATAAGAAGTACGAATTTGAGGGGCCCAAGGGCAAGGTGAGCCTGCTCGACTTGTTCGAGGGCCGCCGGCAATTGATCGTCTATCGCGCCTTCTTTGAGCCCGGGGTGTTCGGCTGGCCGGAGCACGCCTGCCGCGGCTGTTCCCTCGGCGCCGATCAGGTTGCCCATCTCGCCCATCTGAATGCTCGCGATACCACGCTCGCTTACGCCTCTCGTGCGCCGCAAAAGGACATAGAGCGTCTGAAGGCGCGAATGGGTTGGGCGATGCCGTGGTACACCATTACCGACAGCTTCGACAAAGACTTCGGCGTGGATCAGTGGCATGGCCACAACGTGTTCTTACGCGACGGCAACAAGGTGTTCCGTACCTACTTCATCAACAACCGCGGCGACGAGGCTATGGGAAGTACCTGGAGCTATCTCGATATCACGCCGCTCGGGCGCCAGGAGAGCTGGGAAGATTCACCAGAGGGCTATCCCCAGACTCAGCCGTATAAATGGTGGAACTGGCACGACAACTACGGCGCTGATGCCTCGCCTGACCCGAGGTGGATCGATATCATCAACGACCCTCAAGGAGCCGCCGTCCGAAGGCGTGAAGCAGAAGAGGAAGGATGCGCCTGCTCGTAAGCGCTATACATGGCCCTCGATTCGCTCGAAATGCTCCTGGCGGCGCGCCGGGTTGGACAGTTCATAGAAGGGTCAGTGCGTCCTGGGAATAAATGACGACTTTTTTGCATACTGTATGGTCGAGGCCCAATGATTGAAGTCGTCGAGCTGACGTTCGATCACTTCCAGCAGCGAGAAGAACACTGGGCGATTGTGGATCGCTGTTAGCCAATAACTTATGGAAATCGCGGCTTCAGACCGCCGTTCGCTGCTCTCGCTGATCGATCAATTCCACCGCCAAACGATAGTCGTATTGGGTGACCTCGTTGCCGACGAGTTCATTCAGGGCGAGATCAGCCGCGTCTCCCGCGAAGCACCCGTGCTGATACTTAAGCAGCGCGGCAAGCAGATTCTGCCGGGAGGAGGAGCAAACGCCGCCAATAACCTGATCGATCTGGAAGCCCGCGCAGAGATTTTTGGATTCGTGGGCGACGACGCCTCCGGGGAGGCGCTGCTCACTTATTTCCAGGCGAAAGGAGCGGCGACCGGGAACATCGTGAGGAAGCCGAAGCATGTCACGCCTACCAAATCAAGAGTGCTGGGTGGTTTGGGGCACGGGCACTGGCAGCAAATTGTGCGGGTGGACCGGGAGCCTGAAGGGGCGCCCGATGAGATGACGCGGCGTAAACTGAGCCGGAGCGTGCTCGGAGCTCTCCCGCGAGCTACGGCGATTCTGGTCTCCGACTATGGGTATGGGTCCACGAGTCCGCGCGAAGCCGAGTACCTCCGCCAGCGCCTGCCCCGGCAAGATTTTCCAGTGACGGCGGACTCACGGTATAACATGCTTGCCTATCGCCGCTTGACCGCCCTGACCCCCAACGAGTCTGAGATGGAAGCTGCATTCGGCCAACCCATGGCAAGCAGCATTGAAACTCTTCACAAATTCGCCGCCGGGATGCTTCGGTCCTCTTCGCTCCGCGCATTGCTCGTCACCCGCGGGCGGGAAGGCATGGTCCTCTATCAGCGCCAGTGCAGTCCACATCTGCTGCCGATCTTCGGCTCGGACCAGGTAGCGGACGTTACCGGAGCAGGAGATACGGTGATTGCGGCCTTTACACTGGCGCTCGCCTCGGGCGCAAGCTTCGTTCATGCCGCGATGGTGGCGAACTGTGCGGGCGGTCTCGTGGTCATGAAAAGCGGCACCGCAACCGTGACGCGGCGCGAGTTGAGAGACGCGATTCAGAACGCTTGAGCGGAAAAATTATATCCCGGAGGGAATTGGGGGCCTTGGGCGAGCAGATGCGCGCGCAGGGCCTGAAGATTGCCTTTGCCAATGGCTGTTTTGACGTGCTTCACGCCGGTCACGTCCGGTATTTGCAGGGCGCAAAACGGGAAGGCGGCGTGCTCGTTGTGGGCTTGAACAGCGATCGGGCGGTGGCCATTCTGAAGGGCCAAGGCAGGCCCTTACTTCACGAGGATGCGCGTGCAGAGCTGGTCTCGGCTCTCGGTTGCGTGGATTACGTCGTCATTTTTGATGATCTGTCGGCTGAAGGCGTGCTGCGGGAGCTTCGCCCGGACGTTCAGTGCAAGGGGACAGATTATTCAAAATTGACCGTACCGGAGCGTCAGGTGATGGAAAGCCTGGGAGGAACCGTGCGCATCACGGGCGACGCCAAGAGCCATTCAACGCGTGACATTATCGCGCAGATCCAGCGGCGGTTTCGCCGGTAAGCGACATGGAAAACTCAGCAGAACATCGCTCCTTGCACCGGAACCTCGGATCCATGCTTCGGAGCCCAGTTTTCGGGATTCGAGATTTGGGCATGGTAGTGGCTTCGCGGCGAGCCGTCTCGCATCCCGCATCCCGGACGCCGAATCCCGTGCCCCGAGTATCGGGCCCCGAATCAAGGTACCTCGTGATCCGCCTGAGCTCGATTGGAGATCTCGTCCACACCCTGCCTGCCGTCTCGGCGCTCGGGGAGACATTTCCTGACTCTGAAATCTGCTGGTTGGTCGAGGCTCGCTACGCGAACTTAATCGAGGGCAACCCTTACGTTCACCGGGTGATCGAGATGGATACCCTGGGCTGGCGGAAGCGGCTGGGCTCGGCAGAAACGGCCCGCCAGGTCTTCCAATGGCTCGGCCGGCTTCGCAGAGACACGTTCGATACGGTCATTGATTTCCAAGGCCTCGTGAAAACGGGATGCGTCGCCCGGCTGTGCCGCGCCAGAACGCGGGTGGGATTCGCGCGTCCCTGGCTTAAGGAACCGGCGGCTGGAATCTTTTACAACCGTCACGTTGCGGCAGAGGGGAGGAAGCACGCCATCGAAGAAGCTTTCGCTCTTGTCGAGCATCTTGGGGCTAAGCCAGGGCCTTGGCGATTTCCCCTTTGCTGGGATGCTCAAGACGAAGCCTACGTCGATCGGGCGCTGGCCGGGATTGCCGATTTTATCGTCATTAATCCAGGCGGCGGATGGCGGGCGAAGCGCTGGCCACCTGCCAGCTATGGTGACCTCGTCCGCGAACTCGATTCGCGTTCTTTCCCGGAGGTCATTTTGAGCGGGTCTTCCGGAGAAGAGGAGGAAATCAAGGCCATCATTCGCCATTCCGGTTCTTCCCGCGCGCGTTACTTGCCCACCACCATCCGCCAGTTCATGGTGTTGGCGCGCCGAAGCAAACTGTTTATCGGAGGAGACACCGGCCCTCTCCATCTGGCGGCCGCCCTGAAGGTTCCAATCGTCGCCCTGTACGGCCCTACTGATCCGGCACGGAACGGACCCTTTTCACCCGATGATATCGTTCTCTCCACCCACCAGCCGGTTGATCATACGCGACGCGGCAAGAAATCGGGGTACCTTGAGGGAATCTCCCTCGACGATGCTCTTCGAGCCGTCCGGGCGCGTCTGGCGGGCGCGAATGAAAGATAAATACGGGGCATGGGCGGCGCGCTGGCGCGTGCCGCTCGGATTTGCATTCGCTGCGGTTTATGGAATTTTGAGCCAGCCGCGTCCCCGTTTCCTCGCGGTGGGCGGAGTTGTGGCCCTCGCCGGTCTCGCGCTCCGCGCGGTGGCAGCCGGTTACATCGCCAAAGGCGAGCGTCTTTCAACCGCCGGCCCCTTCGCACGCTCCCGCAACCCGCTCTACCTGGGGAGCTTCGTTCTGGGCGCTGGCTTTATGATTGCCAGTGCGTCGTGGATTCTGGCCGCCGCCTTCCCCGTGGTGTTTGCACTGGTTTATTATCCTGTCATGCGGCGAGAGGAACAATTCCTGCGGCAGAAATTTGGCGTGGAATATGACGATTATGCAAAGATCGTGCCGCTTTTTTTCCCTCGACCCGGCCGCTCTTTCCCGAACCGCGGACGCTTCCGGCGGCAGTTATATCGCCGGAACCGTGAGTACGAGGCGGCCGCGGGTTATGCGGCGATTATGATTTTTCTCGTCATCAAATTGCTGTTACGATAATTATTTACCATAGCTTACCAATTGTGTGGGTTAGGTTCACCTTTGAAGAACTTTCGGCGTCTAACCGGTTTCATGCTTTTTCATCAGTTTAGGAGGATTTTCGCTATTCTCTGCGTGGCATGCGGCTTGTTGCAAGCGCAGACGCCGGCCTCCGGTCCCCTGCCCTTTGTTCCGGGCGAAACCCTTACCTACAATGTGACGTGGTCAATCTTCCCAGCCGGACAACTCGTTGCGACGCTTAAGCAATTGCGTGACGGTCCAGGTGACGCTTACGAAATCGACGTCACCGCCCGTTCAAGAGGGTTTGTTTCACTCCTCTTCAGCCTGGACAACCATTACCAGGCGGTTTTTGATCCCCGCACCCTTTGCTCGCGTGAAATCTATAAGACCATTAACGAAGGGCGGCGCCACAAGAGAACCCATATCATCTTTGACGGGGCGCGGAAAGTCGCCATTTTGAACGAGGTCGATATGGCCACGCCTGGCCATCCCATCAAGCATGCCGATAATGGCATTCCCGGATGCGTCGAAGACATTCTTACTTCCTTTTATTATCTTCGGCGCCAACCCATGTATGTGGGAGAGAAAATCAGCCTTCCGGTAAACGATGGCTCCAAAACTCAAGAAGTCGTCGTGGACGTGCAGCAGCGGCAGCGTCTGCAGACGCCTATGGGACCGCGCTACGCGTTGCGAGTTGAGCCGAGGGCCTTCGGTGATCTTTATAAGAAAAAGGGCAGGTTGCTAATCTGGTTTAGCGACGATAAGCAGCGGCTTCCCTTGCGAATCAAGGCAATGATGCTGATCGGAGCTATAACTGGGAATCTCGCTTCGGTAACGTCAGCGCCCCCGCCGAGTTCTCCCCCCTCCTCCTGATCGGAGCAAAAACCATCGGCCAGCGAGGCTGCGCCGCATAGCAGTTAGGTTACTTGGTGCTCTGCCCGGAACTTGGAGCCGTACCCAGCGATAGCTCCTGCCGCCCGCAAGCCCCCAAGCAAAAGCTCGTTACAGGCGGCAGAAACTTTCGCAACCAACTAGGAGAAAGTGCCTGCTGCGACCACCTGGAGGGGAGTGTTCAGCTTGCTTTATTTCTCCTGGGCGCAAAATTACATCGAACGCACACGCGGGTCAATGGGCGGTGGGTGACGATTTCATGATTGTCCTATGATCTCTTAGCACCCTTTCGCCTCAGCTACATACGGGAACATATGATCGCCACGAAGCTATGAAAAGAACCTCTGAGCCCCCTCGGCGGAGCGTGGACCGTGGCCGGCGCTTTCTCCATCCGGCGCGGGCCAGTCCTGCGCCCGCCCAAGAGCCACTGCGCGCAGGCCGGTGAGGGGGGCTGGGCGAACTCTCCAGGACACGTACTTAAGTCGTCCGCGGTGTAGCGCCGTCCCGCCGGAAGTTATGAATCGCGTACTGGAGGGTTCCGCATTCGGGCACTCCGAGGCCCAAGGCCATAAATTCAGCCTCCTCAATGAAACAGGCCATAAACTGCACAAGTATCTTTCTGGCCAGTCTCGATGGCAACTCGGCGAACCTCTCTCGCGCTAGCTGGTCAAACGCGTTCTTCTGGTCAGAACTCCACATTATGGCCGTTTGTTCCCTCTTCTCCATTTCTCCCTCCTGGCTATACGTTAGTAGAAATACATCCAAATCTAAGGTATTAACCTTATTGACATAAAACTAGTGACTGCTTAGCATTTGTTTAGCGGACTAATTGCCGCTGTGCGAGCATGAGGGCGCTGGAGCGGGCGAAGCCCGTGGCTCTACCTCCAATTCATCGGGTTTTCCGGCTCCGGCGCCCAGCTCGCCCCAGGGCAACAGTCTAGCTTTCCCGCCAACACAATCGTGACCTGATCGACGCCTCACCTCGGATGGCTCACAGTGCTGGTTTCCCGCATCGCACCGCGGCTGGTGGAAAATCCACTCGTCTGTCACGCGGCACTACACACGCCGATCGGAAGATAGTAATGTAATGTCTTAGTTTTGGTCTCGCCCGCTTTGTAGCGCCGACTTTTAGATCGGCATTTGGCTAGATGCTGGGCTGAACAGGTTGCGGAAAAACGGCTTTTCGGAGCCAAAATCGGCTGAAAATGGCGATCTCTTAAACGGAGAATCAATAACTTATAAACCTTGACGAGCGTCATTTGGAGCTCTCAGGGGAGTTTTTCCGCAGCCTGTGAAGCCCGGCCTACGAGACCAAAGCTGAGCAATTACCTACCAATTTGTGAAAGCTTGCGCGAACTTGGGCAGCTTCCTTATACTAGCAAAATCCCGCGTGAACTGCGTGAAGCAATGGGCAGCGTTGCGCGTGTTACGTCCGGGCCTGTAGCTCAGGTGGCTAGAGCGCACCCCTGATAAGGGTGAGGTCGGTAGTTCAACTCTACCCAGGCCCACCAATCAATTCAGCGATTTAGCGGATACCTCATTTGGGGCCATCCCGATTTGGTTCACGTTTTGGTTCACACCCTGCGGAAAATGCGCCCGATTCTCCATGCCGGTAGGATCAGCTTGGCAGCAAGCCGAATATGCGAGTGGTGTTCGAGCATCTTCCGAGAGACATGGCCCGCAATCGCCATGATGGTTATGCTGCAATTGTGTTAGGATTGGGCGTATGGCGAAGGCATATGTCATTACCGCCCATTGGGACTCCGAGGCAGGCGTTTGGGTAGCCGAAAGCGATGACATCCCAGGTCTGGTGGCGGAAGCGGAGTCGCTGAATGTTTTGAGGGATAAGATTCGCATGCTGGTGCCGGAGCTTCTTGAAGTGAACGGGTGCTTGGAAAGTGGGCAAAAGTCAGCGAGGGTGATTGTCCGCGCGCACTTCGAAGAAGAGGCTGCGGTTCCTGTGGCGTCCTGATGGCAAGCTACACGCCGAAGCTGAAAGAAGTGCTTCGCGCCAACGGATGCCGCTTTGAGCGACCCGGGCGCGGCGATCACGAAATCTGGTATAGCCCCATTACGCAACGGTACTTTCCGGTAGACCATAAGATTCTCTCACGCCACACGGCAAATGCCGTACTAAAGCAAGCTGGCCTCCCGAAACAATTCTGACCGGACAAGCGACCGCACCAAGAATGGTGCAAGAAATTTGGTTCACATTTTGGTTCACACCTTGGTCAAGGTCTGTCGCAATCCGTCGCAAACGGGGAAGGCGGGAAAATCTCGCGGAGGCCTCACGGAAGGCGCACGCATAGCGGTTGATCTCATTTTATGGCAAAGGTCGTAGCGGTCCGGCTAAAGTGCTCCGTCAATAACCGATAAGGGTGAGGTCGGTAGTTCAACTCTACCCAGGCCCACCAATCAAAAGCTCTCTATGAACAGAATCTTTTCCTTTCCCTCAAACGCCAGGCCTTACATTGCAGACGCCGCAGTTTTACAGTGTTTCGATCATCGGATGGCTAACGCCATAAGCGAGCTTCTACGCACACAGGGCATCGAACGGCCAGATACGATCACAGTCGCGGGTGGAGCAAAAGCGCTGGCGTCACCCGGCAATGCGGCCGAGAGAGAATTTGTGCTTGAACAGGTGCGTCTCTCTATTCGCCTTCACCAGTCGAAACGCGTCTTGCTGGTTGCTCACGCTGACTGCGGTGCGTATGGAGGCCTCGCCCGTTTCTCCGGCGACCGTGCCGCCGAGCGTAAGTTCCATGAAAGTGAACTTGAGCAGGCCGCGGAACTTGTGGTTGCAGATTTTCCAGATGTTTCAGTCAATGCGTTCTTTATTGACTTCGACGGCGGGTGGAGGCTTTGACGCTGGAAATTCGCACTTCGCGGTTGACTTGTTCGCCTTCAACCTGCAGCAGATTCTCAAGCTCTTTCAGAAGGAAATAGATTCATTCGTGGCTACCGTTGCGTTTCACCAGCTTATCCACCGTGTCGATCAAGGCGTCGAGCTTGTAGTTGGTTTGCTCGCCGAGCTCACGAATGCGGCGATCAGTTTCTTAGCCGAGCAGTGGGAGGTTGTGGGCTAAGGACATACTGACGTCCACAAGGTTTCTAAAACGCTCCTCCCTTTGCTCCCGGAAACGGGCAAAACGTTCGTCCGATTCCTGAATGGCGGATTCGTGTTTGGCCTGCATTTCCAAGATGAGTTGCATGGTCTGTTCAATGTCTATGCAGGAATCTTACCACGATAGACGCAGGGCACAAATGGGAGGCCCGCAAAGGAAAGCCAACAACTGTTTCTAATTCAGGTCCGATAAGAAAATAGCCGCAATGCCCCTCTCTCAAGGCACGCTCTTGCCTTTGCGCCTGGGGTTTATAATCCGGGCCAGCCCGAAAAGGTTTGCTATATTAACAAGCGTAACAGCATTCGGAGACGACCCTGATGCCTGAGGAGAGGCCGGTCCAATGGGGCTCGCTCTCAGACCATTTGGCGCGCTTCAAGCAACTGAGCCGGCAGCTCGGGCGCACGGTTCGCGCCGGCTATTGGTTCCCGCACATCCCTCTTTCTGTAGCGCTCGCGAGCAGCGGCGTCTTTCTTCTTTGGATCATATTTGAGCTGCAGAAGCGAGTCCTGCTTGCAGACTTTCCTAAGAACGTCTTTGATTTTCGCCCCTCGAGCATGCCTTACGTCCTCATTGGCGTTGCCATGCTCATTATGTCCATCGGGTTGCTCTTCCGGTCTCGCTTTGCCTGGATCATTGCCATTGTGCTTACAATATCGACGGTCCTCAGCGCCGCTATCCTGGGACATGAACATCACCAAGTTCTCACCTATTACCACGGAATCCTGCTGGTGGCTCTGCTGCTCTCCTACCGCTGGTTCAACCGCAGCAGTCTGGCAGCGGGAACGTTGTTTGCCGTGACCAGCGCCCTCCTGCTCCTGATCTACGCCGTCTTTGGAAGTCTGTACTTCGGCAATCAATTTTCCCCTCACATTCGAGATCTTGTAACTGCTCTTTACTTTGCGGTGGTCACGATGGGAACCGTAGGCTATGGCGACATCACTCCCAAGGCGCCCGAAGCGCGGCTATTTGTAATTTCGGTGATCATTCTCGGCGTAGCCGTGTTTGCAACCTCGGTCACGGCCATCGCCGGGCCAATGATTGCGCGACTGACTGCCCGGAAGGAAAAAAGAATGAAACGCAGCAACCATTTTATTGTGATCGGCGCGACCCCCCTTGCGTATAACACCTATCGCGAATTCAAGAAGCGCCATCAGACGGTTACCCTGATCATGCCGCACCCACCGGCATCGGGCGAAATTGAAGCCGCCGACCTCATTGTTGGCGATGCCAACAGCCTTGAAATCTTGCGCGCGGCAGATGCCGATCAAGCCCAGGCGGTCCTGGCCATGCGCGCGGATGATTCCGACAATGCCTTCATCGTATTAGCGGTCAAAGAGCTCAAAGGCCGGGCTAAAACCGTGGTCGCGATCAGCGACAGCAAGCACCTGGAGCGTGTGAAGCTGGTGCAGCCGGACATCGTCATTGCGCCCGATGTGCTCGGCGGTGAGTTGCTAGCCATGATGCTGAGCGGCGAGCCCATCACGGGTGATTTTTTGATGGAGCGGGTCCTCCATTTTGACCGGTCGCCCCGACAGCCATCCTGAGGTTTGCCCGGTTAATCTTTCACCTGTGACCCGTCACCTGTCGCAGCAACAGAGTGACGTAAATTTGTTTGTGTAAAAATGAGAAGGGTATAAGCTGGTTTTCTCAGGACGCGAAGACTTGGGATTCCTTGGATGATCAACTGTCATAAGTCGGAATAGGACAACCTTCTCTATGGCGGCGGACGATAGCGATGTTCAGGATAGGATCACCACCTTTTGGAGTACGATCGCGCGATATTATGAGTCAGGCCCAGGCAACGTGCCTAGCTTGGACAGCGCTGAGTACGCAGCGTGGATTCGAGCGATCGAGAGACTTCTGCCGGCGCCACCGGCTGACGTACTCGACGTAGGAACGGGTACGGGTTTCGTGGCTCTTATTGCGAGCCAGTTGGGGCATCGTGCGATTGGTCTCGATCTTTCCACTGCTATGCTTTCCGAGGCTCGTGCGCACGCTGACCGACGCGGACTGAAGACTACGTTTCGCATCGGAGACGCAGTGGCGCCCCCGTTTGACGAAGCCAGTTTGGACGCCGTTATGTGTCGTCACCTCCTATGGACATTGCGCGAACCAGGGGTTGCACTGGTTAATTGGCGTCGGCTTTTGCGGCCAAGCGGACGTGTTGTGGTAATTGATGGATTCTGCTCCGCACAGGCGAAGCCGGAGGAAGGTGCTGATTTCTTCGAGCGACATTACACGCCCCGGACACGAGAGGCCCTGCCGGGAATGCGCTGGGAGAGCGTAGAACCAGTGAGCGAGTTACTGGCGACAGCGGGATTCTCTGAAGTAACGGTGGGCGATTTGGCTGACGTCCATAGACTGGCAAGAAATCCGCCGTCCGCACAGCCGTGGTACGTGGTAACAGGCCGACGAAGCTGAAGGGGGTCCAAGAGACTCAAAGTTCCTAGTGCCTGATTCAAGCCTTAGAATATGGGTTGCCGAACAAGCTCAAGCGGCCCTCGCCATGCGTGACAGGGAGAAAAGCAAGCCCATCGCTCTGTACGGTTTGTACATTGGACAAAGGAGTTGTAATGCCACATTATTCTAGATGCTTGCTTTGTGGATGGCTCGTCTCGCAGTTTGTTGCCGGCGCGCTCGGCGCGGCCTCGCTAAGAGCGGGAATTAAGAGGAGCGTATTCGGAAAAATGCCAGATGGAGAAGAGATTCATCTTTACACTTTAACGAACCCGAACGGCATGCAGGTTGGGATCACGAATTACGGCGCCAGGATTGTTTCTATCGTCGTTCCGGACCGCCACGGGAACATGGCGGACGTGGTGCTGGGCTTCGATAATCTCGAAGGCTACCTCGGGAAAGACCCTTATTTCGGCGCGATTGTCGGCCGCTATGGAAACCGCATTGCCAAGGGCCGTTTCGCCTTGGACGGAGTAGACTACACGCTGCCCATTAATGATGGGCCCAACAGCTTGCACGGAGGAACACAGGGATTCGATAAGAAAGTGTGGACCGCCCGTGAACTTTCCCAAGTCCATCCTGCTGTTGAGCTAACTTATCTCAGCAGGGACGGCGAAGAGGGTTTTCCGGGTGATCTCCGGGTACAGGTGGTGTATACACTGGAGGAGAGCAACGCCCTCCGCATCGATTACAGGGCTACCACCGATAAAGACACGGTGCTGAATCTCACCAACCACTCGTATTTCAACCTGGCCGGCGAAGGAAGCGGAAGTATTCTCGATCAAGAGATCATGATCAACGCGGCGAGCTTCACGCCGATCGACGCGACGATGATCCCAACAGGCGAGATTCTCAGCGTCGCGGGAACCCCCTTCGACTTCCGCCATTTGACTCGAATTGGCGCGCGCATCAACGATGACGACCAGCAACTGAAGTTTGCCCACGGGTATGACGACAATTTCGTATTGAACCACAGAGGTCCGGGCTTAGTGCTTGCGTCGCGCGCCGTTGACCCGCATTCCGGGCGCGTGCTGGAGGTTTTCACGACCGAACCGGGCGTTCAGTTCTATACCGGTAATTTCCTCGATGGCTCCGTCCGCGGCAAGGGAGGCAAGGCTTACGCCTACCGGTCAGCGTTTACGCTTGAGACGCAGCACTTTCCGGATTCACCCAACCATCCCAACTTTCCTTCTACTGAGCTCAAGCCGGGTGAAACTTATCATCAAACGACTGTCTTTAAATTTTCAACCGCCAACTAAATTAGGTGTTCTTTCAGAATCATCACGTTTTCCTAAGGTGCATAGTTCTTCTTTTCGTGGTACTCCCTGGAGTGCTCACTACACCACGCTAATCGGGGAACACGCCATTTCCAAGTTTCTGACGCAGCCGCTGGTCCATTGTTGGTTCCGGTTCGTGTCACGTTAACGGCCGTCCGAAATGGCCACGTCTTTTGTGTTTTCCAAACTTGTTTTCCAAGCTTTGACAAAACGTACGTTCTTGATCTATAAATTCTGCATCAGGTAGTTTCCTTTTCCAGCAAGATGTTGGGGATGAGGGTTCATGATGAGGGACAAACCGCACGTCCCGAGCTTAAAGACCTTTGTGATTTCGGGGCCAGTGCAACGAGAAATCGATGCGCAGGAAGGGAAAGCTCCACAGCCGATACCCGTGATCATCTGCCTCCAGGACTCGAAAGAGCGGCCCGAGATGGGGGTCGAGGCCGCGAAGGAAAATGTAAAGGGATTTCTAAAGGGCAGGAGCGGGAATGTCAGTGAAAGTCAGTTCTACGTCTTTGCGGCACTGCTCCCTAAGGATATCCAGGAACTCGCTCAGCTAAAAACTTGGGTCTACCAGATTTGGAAGGATGACACCACGTACGGCCATCTGCTCACCTCCACCGATACAATTAAGGCGACATCCTGTTGGCGTGCGTTCGCGGCCCGAGGTAAGGGGATCACCTGGGCTGTGATGGACACCGGTATCCAAGCCACGCACCCTCATTTTGCCGCTTGGAACACAGTCGACGTCACTCTCAGCCGGAATTTTTCGAGTTCTGACACCCTTGACGATCGCGAGGGTCACGGGACGCACGTTGCGGGGATTATTGCTGGAATGGCGCCCGCTACGCCCGAAGGCAAGCCCTATCGGGCTGCCACTTCGGTCGAGGAGCAGCCTGAAAATCCACAGGTGGTCACTCTCTCAGCGTACCCTTCCGGAGTGGCGCCTGAGGCGAAACTCATCAATGTAAAAGTCCTGGACGATGACGGTACGGGTTCGGCTTCGGCAGCGATTCGCGGACTCGAGTACCTGCGCAAGCTGAACGATGTAAGCCTCAGCATTCGCGTGGACGGTGTGAACATGAGTCTCGGTTACCCCTTCGATCCCGAGAGCTATGGTTGCGGTTACAGCCCACTGTGCCAGGAAGTAGCACGCGCGGTCGACTCTGGGCTCATTGTCGTGATCTCCTGTGGTAATTGGGGCTACGGGCGTGTGACGCTCGATAATGGGCAGCAGGTGGCCGTGTCTGTCGGTTCGTCCATAACAGACCCTGCCAATACCGAAACCGCGATCTCCGTAGGGTCCGTTCACAAAGGTTCACCTCATCGGTACGGCACATCCTACTTTTCGTCCAAAGGTCCTACGGCGGATGGGCGGATGAAGCCGGACCTGGTGGCGCCCGGAGAAAAGGTGCTTTCCTGCCATGCTCATCCGGAGCAAGGTTATGAGTACAGGGAAGCAAGCGGTACCAGCGTCGCTGCACCCCACGTTTCGGGCGCCGTCGCCGCCTTCCTCTCACATCACAAGGAATTCCGCGGCGACCCGGAGCGAGTCAAGCAGATTTTTCTCAAGTCGGCTATGGACCTGGGCCGTGATCCGGCTTACCAAGGCGCGGGCATGGTCGATTTATTTCGGGCGATGACGTCAGTGTAAAGAAGGGACGGTATGTATGGCGCGCTTCATGCAGTTTCATGATCCTGAACTTTCGATTTGGCAGGCAGCGGTAGGGGAAGTAGAGGCCCGGCATTCCGCAGGTGCCCAGGTGGAGGACATAGGCGCTGAGGCGGCCACGACCGGCCGTCCCGACGAGTTGGACACGATGTCGGCAGAAGCGCTTTCCTACTGCTTGCAGATAGCAAATGGCGCAACGCTAACGGATGCAGCCGCGGTTCACCCAGCGACAGAAGGTTTGGCCCAAACGATAGGCTTGTGTTCCCTGACCGCGGTTAAGCTTGCGAAGGCAGCAATTGCGGATAACGCGGCCGACAAGCAGCGGTATGGAGATGAACTCAAGAAATTCGGAGATTGTGATCCCAGATACGCGGAGGCCTCCGCCTTATACGCCGCGTACTTCATCGCCCAGCAGAAGCAGATCCCGTACGTGATGTACAAGAACCTTGGCGATTTTGTCATCGACAACAAGCTGCCGTCTGTGGCCAAGGTCGCCATCGTCGGCGACTGGGGAACGGGCCAAAATGCCGCCAAACTAGTGCTCAGGCAGATCGCGAACAAGAACCCTGATCTCGTGATCCACCTTGGCGATATCTACTACGCGGGCACACAATTTGAGGTCAGCAATTACTTTTTGAATCTCTGGCAACAGATCCTGAACCTTGCCCAAAAGCCAATTCCGACGTTTACGCTGGCTGGCAATCATGACATGTATTCCGGCGGTGTCGCCTACTACAATCTCCTCAGGACGCTTGGCCAACCTGCGAGTTACTTCTGTTTGCGAAACGCCAATTGGCAATTCGTAGCAATGGACACTGGCTACAATGACCATAATCCGTCCTCGGCGGGAGAAGGTGCCACCTATCTTCAGGACTCTGAGGTCGAGTGGCTGACGGATAAGGTAAATAATGCCGGGGGGCGTCGCACGGTGCTACTGTCTCATCATCAGCTTTTCACCGCCTTTGATTCCATTAACGGAAATGAGCTGAACCTGCGGTTGTATCCGCAGGTCGCTCCTTTGCTACCCAAGGTCAGTCTTTGGATGTGGGGGCACGAGCACAATTTTGTGCTCTACGATACGTACAAAAACTTAGCGCGAAGTTGCTGTCTGGGTCACGGAGCATTTCCCGTCGGCCAGTATGAGGTGCCCGCTCAGCCTAAATACGCCGACGTGCCGCTGCACAAGGATGCGGATGGCCGTAATATTGTCCTCGGGACAACAGCGGGGCTTTATAACCACGGCTACGCCATTATTGAGCTTGCTGGAGCCGAGGGTACGATTTCCTACTATCAGGACAGCGACGAAGACAACCCGATGTTTCAAGAATCGCTCACTTGATACCGAAAGTGGACCCAACGCGTTCTGCTGATGGTCCGCTGCCCTCTTTCCTTTACTCCTAAGGCCGGTAGCCGCAAACGAAGCTGCTTGAAGGTGCAATCCTCCCCCGGGTGGTCTCCCCCGCCCGGAAATTTCTTTGCCTTCAAGAATTTTCTTGACACTTGGTTTATGCCGGTGCTATACAACCCTCACTTAGTTTTTCTGGCAGAGTAGGTAGTCCGGGTCTCCCAATGCGTTTCTGAGGCACGTGAAAGGAGATATGCCTGAATTGGGAGGGGAAAGTGTACGTTTCGGACCGGCGGCCTCTGTCCCCTTAGCAACCGGGATTTCAGTTTGGGTTGGGTTTGACATTTGACTTTTGACACTAGCTTTGTTCTCGCAGGTGCCTAAGATGCGAGGGACTCGGGGTACCACCTGTAAATTTCATTCTGGAGTACCCTGCGACGCAACATGAATCCACTTTAGGTATGTGAGGGATGATGGTACCTCTTTCATCTTCAATCGACCGAATTCTGGGTCACTATACGGTTGTAGTGGTGGGTTCTGGATACGGCGCGTCGATTGCAGCTTCGCGCCTCGCCCGTGCCGGTCAGAGGGTGTGCGTGATCGAGCGGGGTAGAGAATTACAGCCAAGCGAATATCCGAACACCGTCCCTCAGGCCGTGGAAGAAATGCAGGCAACCACTCCCGACGGCCACATTGGGCCGAACACTGGCCTCTACGACTTCAACATCAATGACGACATTAACGTATTTAAGGGCTGTGGCCTTGGCGGAACTTCACTGGTGAATGCAAATGTTGCGCTACGCCCTGAGCCGCGAGTCTTCGAAGACACGAGATGGCCGGCAGAGCTGAGACAAGATCTGAGCACGCTGGTAGAAGAAGGCTTTCAGCGCGCCGAAGAGATGCTCAAGCCCAGCCATTATCCGGACGAGGGTTTTCCTACATTGCCAAAGCTCGAGGCGCTTGAGTCGTCAGCTCACAGCTTAGGGGCGACCTTTTATCGCGCCCCGATCAACGTCAACTTTACCGTTAACGGCAAGAACCACGTCGGAGTAGAGCAGCGGCCGTGCGTCTGCTGTGGCGATTGCGTGACGGGGTGCAATTACGCCGCGAAAAACACGCTCATTATGAATTATCTGCCCGATGCGAAAAACCATGGCGCCGAAATCTATACCCAGTTGGACGTGCGATGGATAGAGCGCAGCAACGATAAATGGGTCGTGCACTACCGGCCTCTCGATGAGGGCCGTGAAGTGTTCGACGGAGTTGATCTCACCATCAGCGCTGATGTCCTTATCTTGGGCGGTGGGACGCTCGGCTCGACGGAAATCCTGCTGCGGTCAAAGGCTCGAGGGCTCAGTGTGTCCAATGAGCTTGGCGAGCGATTTACAGGTAATGGCGACGTGCTCGGCTTCGCATACGACACCAATCGTGTCATTAACGGCGTGGGCTGGGGTCATCACCGCCCCGGTGAAATACCTGCGGTGGGACCATGCATCACCGGAGTTATTGATCTGCGTAAACAGCCTGTTCTCAACGACGGGATGGTGATCGAAGAGGGCTCGCCGCCCGGACCTCTGGCCTCTTTTTTGCCTGCTGGTTTTGCAGGCGCAGCGGGTATTGGTGGACGCCAAGTGCGTTCGGGAATAGGCGCCGAGGTTCGGGAAACGGAACGCCAGCTTGCGGGATGGTTAGAGGGTCCCTATCACGGCGCCGTTCACACCACTCAGACGTACCTCCTGATGACTCACGACGACGGCGCAGGACGAATGACACTCGAAAACGATCAATTGCGCATCCTTTGGCCGGGCGTGGGTAAGCAGCCAATCTTCGATAGGGCCAACGCCACATTGGATAAAGCCTCTAAGCCGCTTGGCGGGCAATATGTAATCGATCCTGTTTGGTCGCGTCTGCTTCACACCAATCTGATCACCGTGCATCCGCTCGGTGGCTGTGCCATGGGTGAAGGTGCCGAGAATGGGGTGGTGAACCACAAGTGCCAGGTATTCAATTCCTTGAAGGGCGCGGGCGTTTACCAAAGTCTCTATGTTATGGATGGATCGGTGATTCCGCTCCCTCTCGGCGTGAATCCTTTGCTCACGATTTCGGCTGTTACGGAGCGTGCCGTCGCGCTAGCAGCGCACGAGCGCGGCTGGGCGATTGATTACAAGCTGCCTTCCTCTCCTGCGGAGCCCGCCGCCTCGCCAAAGGCGGGAATCGAGTTTACTGAGAAAATGAGCGGATATTTTTCTTCGAAGGTTAAGGATAATTACCAACGCGGGCTGGACCAGGGCAAAGTCGACAATTCTAGTTTAAGTTTCATTTTGACTATTGCATCGGACGACGTCGAGGCGATGATCCAGAATCCGGCGCATCAGGCACGTATGTTCGGGAGCGTCGAAGCTCCCGCACTTTCAGCGCGACCGCTCATGGTGAACGACGGGATTTTCAACTTATTTGAAGTCGATCCAAACGAGCCGGCGACGCGCCGTATGTGGTACCGGATGCCGATGAGGGCGTCAGAGGGCCGCGATTATTACTTCGTCGGCTTCAAGCTGATTCGCGACGACCCAGCCTACGATGTGTGGCACGATACCACCACCCTCTATATCACTTTGTACGATGGGCCTGGTGAAACGAGCCCGGTGCTTGGGAAAGGAATTCTCGTCATCCGACCGCAGGATTTCCTTCATCAATTGTCAACGATGAAAGTAACGAACGCGCCGAGCATCAGCGGACGTCTGGAAGAAGAGGGCAAGTTTTCGCGGTTCTTCCTTGGAGTCCTCGCTGAAAAGTACGGAAAACTTTTCCGGCTACCCGTGGACGTACAACGCCCCTCATAGAGGTTGGGTCGTTTTGGCAGGAGGAATGATTTGTGGTGCAAATTGATGTTCCAATAGCTTTCGCAGTTGGTTCGTTTTTTGCGGATGCTGCTTCGAAGCAGTTGCGCTTTGGTGGGCCGAAGTGTTACTACCGCGCCATGCTGAAAAATAACATTTTTCAGATTTTCTTTTTCAGTTGGATCCCGCTGTACTTCCTTTTGAACTACTTTGGATGGGAAACCACGCACATGTGGTGGAACGCGGACTCTGTGACCGCCTACCCTTACTTTGTTCCCATACTGGTGGTTGTTTTTTTCGGCGTCGCGAACTTGGGCTTTTCACTTGGAAAGGTCTTGGTTTCGAAGGGTCAGCTTTGGACGAACAGGTTCGTTTATCTGGGGATTTTCGTTTACGCGCTGATTTGGGTTTTCGGTCAGACGTCCCGCACTTTTCACCTGGGCAATCACACCCAGTGGGAGCAGGGCATTCGGCCCTATTTTTACCAAGATCACACCTTCCTGTGGATGTTCATTTTTTCAATGGTGGTGTGGGTTGTGGGGCTCGCAGGTTTCGCCTTAAGTCTTTGGCGGGGAGGAAAGGACCTCCAGAAAACCGCGGCTGAAGGTTGAAACCGTGAGGGACCCGACTCGCGCTGGCATACCGCTTGTATCAAGTAGAGTACCAAGGCTGTGTTCGATATTCCCGGGATTGAAAGGCAAGGCCGTGCTGACCGCGCTCGATGCAATCGCCATCGCTGTCCTGTTGGCCGCTGCCGCTTTCGTCGGAGTCCTTATTTTCCGTGTTCTGATTCCGCTATCGCGCGGCTTATGGTTTGACCGTGCGCTGACCAACAACAGGTCATCTCTCCCTTCAAAATACGAACTGCCAGTCTACCTGGCGCCATCGTCGGGAAAGCCCAACACCTCGCTCCGCTGGCCCGGTTGGGATGGCTGGTATTTCTTCATGGTCCCCAATTCCGCAAGAGTGCCTGTGCGGATGGTGCGGGCGAGCATTATGACAGGGCTCTATGGCCTCGCTGGAGTGGATGACTACGCCAAGCTCCCGCCCGGCCTTTCAGCATTTCACGCAGTCGAACATCTGATGCTTACTCCTGCCCAGGTTATGACACCGACAGGCATCAAGAAGGTGAATGACCTCTCGCACCACTACATTCCCAAACAAACCGCTCTGTCGATCAGGCGCGACATACTTGACGTGGAAATCCTGGGAAAAGGCAGCCATAACGATGGTGCGATCCGCCAGTACGGCAGGATTCAAGGCTCCTGGCCTCATTATCAGCTCCACTTTGTTAATCGAGAGCCCGATATCAGCATCTCGCTGGAGTGCACGGCGAGAGACCTCATCTGGTGGGCAGACATTCCGGGCGTGTTTACGTATTTTGCCGCTTTCGGCGACTTTAAGGGAAGCATTACTTACGGTCGAGGAAACATACGGGGAGATCGAGATCAGGAACAATCCTATGTTCTTGAGGGAAGGGGGTCATTCGAGCATGGGTACGCTCGAAAGCCCTTCAATTTCGATGCTCTATGGTATCCCGTGCGAGTGGTCGAAGCGGTAATTCCCTCATTCAAAGCCGTTAGCTACCAATATGAGTTGTTCCTTGGAGGCGATGATCTGCACGGCGGCTTTATGCTGGCGCGAGGCTTCGGGATCAACTTCAGAAACCTGGGTGGATTGTATGTAAACGGCGCCTATATCAGGATCAAGAAGGTCAAAATTGAGTACGTTAAGGCCGAGGATGAAAAAATAGCAATAGGCAGCGGTAGAAGCTCAGTTACCTTCCATCGTGAGTGGAAAGTGAGAGCGGTGACGGCTGAAGGACTACTCGAGTATACAGGCAGGCGCGAGTGGCCGCCGCCACGCGTAAGTTCGAACATGATTTATTACAACTTCTCGTTCAGCGGCAGTTTCAAAGGTAAGACCGTGAGCGGCAGCGGCTACGGCGAATACCTCAGCCTGTGACGCGGCGGCTGAGCATGAGAGAACCGATATATTCTTTCGCTGGCCTTAAGTGCGAGTTTTTCACTAGTGGGAGGAAGGGCGGGGTTCTAACCCAATACGGTTCACTTAACAGTAGACCGCTTCCGGGCAAACGCTTTGTATCAGGGCACGACTTCAGTCGTGCCGAAGCGTGGCATCTCAAACAGCGGCTTTAGCCGCTGCTGCACAGGGCTAAACAGGTTGCGGAAAAACGGCTTTTCGGAGCCAAAATCGGCCGAAAATGACGGTCGCTCGAACGGAGAATCAATAACTTACAAATCTTGACGAGCGCCATTTGGGAGTCTCAGGGGAGTTTTTCCGCAGCCTGTAAAGCCCCTGATGTGTCGCCACTTCTTAGCGGCACGACTGAAGTCGTGCCCTGATACAAGACGGAATGACCATTTGGCTTATCTGAACAGCATTGGGTTTCAACCCCACCGTGGGCCGCGTTGCTCAGTTTTCTCCATCGCACGCCGTGAACAGGTTGCGGCCACAACTTGTTTACGGCGTGCGATGAAAGGACATAGGAAGTGCCCGTGTGCGGCAGGGTTGAAACCCTTCCGTTCCACAAGCCGAACTGGCGAGATGTCGGGCTGATTGCTTCGAGGTGACGTCGTGGGTGATCGTTTCTACAAAGGAGTCTTCCTGGTTGGAGCGCTGTGGAATCTGCTCGGCGGCGGATTCATTGTGGTTGCAACGCAGTGGATCTTCTCGAGCGCCGGCTTACAACCTCCCCACCCTTCTCTTTACTACTACGCTTGGATCGGTCTGTTTGTCACATTTGGAATCGGCTACCTCATGGTTTATCGCGACCCTTACGGTAACAAGAATATCGTCATTCTGGGCATTATCGGCAAGCTTGCATTTTCGGCCATTTTCATTTACAGCATGATGGCGCTTCCTGGGCAAGCGCCCGCATTTTTTCTGATCCCAGTGATAGGTGATCTGGTGTTTGTGGTTCTTTTCTCAATGTTTCTCAACTTTGCGCGGGGAACAACCGCTTCAAGACCGCAGCAGCCAAGCGCAGGGTGAGATAACTGTTGTTGAGAGGGCGAGCACCACGGCACGACCATCTGAATCGCATGGGGTACCACACAACAACAGGATTGGGGGCTGTCTCGGGCGGCCGGGTCGAGTCATGAGCCAAAGAGGAGAGCCGTTATGCCTGATCTCACGGTAACAAACTGGTTCGGAGATGTGGTTTCGCATCCCCGGGTGGTGGTCGAGGCGCACTCGGCAGAAGATGTTTCCGCGGTTCTGAAGGACCCAGCCAAATATCCATCGCCTGTACGGGCCGTGGGCTCTGCCCACTCCACTACGCCCTGCGCCGCGGCGGACGGTGGAACCGTTATCCAGATGGGATCGATAAATCGCATCCTGAACTATACAGCCGACACGGTGACGGTCGAGGCTGGGGCTCTATACATTGATATCGCTAAAGAACTTGAGCAAAAGCAATTACAACATTACGTAAATACCGAAATCGGCAACCTATCTGCGGGGAGCGCAGCTTGCACCGGAACGAAAGACGCATCCATGCCGGGTGAATACGGCCAGGTGGGCTCTTACGTTACGAAGATCAAGATGGCACTTCCGTCAGGCGAGTTCCTGGAAGTGGACGAAAGACAGCCTGAGCTTCTGCAACAGGTACGGTCGAGCTATGGGCTGTTTGGAATCGTCACCGAGGTTACGTTCCGAGTCCGGCCTATAGTCCCCTTGGCAGTTCATCATGAAACATATAATTTGCAGGACTTCGCACAAAAGTTGCCGGAGCTGAAGATCCGCGGCGAATCACTGATGTTCTATATGTTCCCGTTTGAAGACCTGATCACGGTTGAGTTTCGGCACTATAATCCCGGCGCCGCGGGCAGCCCAAATCGTATCGTCTGGCCTCTGCGCAATTATTTGTGGGGTTCGGCAGGGCCGGCGTTCTGCCATCACGTGACAGCGGACATTTCCGATTCTGCGATACGCTACGGCGTGATCGATGGCTTCTGCGCACTGTGGCGTTTTAAGCTAACGCATCTTATTCAGAGCGACTATACCATTGCCGCCGACCAGATGATTCGCTATCCCGATGTCGCCGACAATCGGCGTTACACCTTCAGCTTTTATGCCTTTCCTGAAGAAGACTATCCGGAGGTCCTTTCGGCGTACTTTCAGTTTTGTAAGGACTACTACAAGCGGAAGGGGTACAGGAGCAATATGCTAACCGTCGGCTATCGCGTACTTCAAGATCAGAATTCACTGCTCTCGTATTCTTACGACGGAAACGCAATGACCATTGATCCTGTTTCGACGGCAAACGCCGGATGGAACGAGTTCCTGGATGCTTATAACGATTTCTGCGCGAATCACGGCGGTTCGCCCCTGCTGAACCAGACCGATCGTCTTACAGGGGTGCAGGCAAAGAAGGCCTTCGGAGACCGTCTGAAGCGTCTGGAAAGCGTTCGCAAATCCTATGACCCTCAGGGTCGTTTATTAAATGCCTATTTTCAAGACCTGCTCGCGGAATAAACGCTCGCATAGGGCGTCTGCGGGAGGCAATAAATAGATCAAGGAGTAGCATCCTGAATGAAAGAGGTTTATGACGTCGTAGTGGTAGGCTCGGGGTTTGGTGGTGCGGTCAGCGCTTGCCGCCTGGCGGAGGCCGGCCGTTCCGTCTGCGTTCTCGAGCGCGGGAAAAGGTGGAGCAACACCGATTTCCCGCGCTCTCCCGGACAAGTTGCAAACGCCTTCTGGAGGGACAACAAAAGTTATGGCTTTCTCGACTATAGAGTCTTCAAACTGATCGATGTGATTCAGGGCTGCGGTGTAGGGGGCGGATCGCTTCACTACTTCAACGTACATTTGCGAACGCCCCACCAGATTTTTATGTCGCCCGCCTGGCCGAAGGAAGTAAAGCGGGAAGTCCTCGATCCTTATTATTCGCAGGCGGAAGACATCCTGGGATCACAGCCGCTGAAACCGTCCGGCCGAGCACTGCCGCCTCGGACGCAGGCCTTTGGGGAAGCAGTCGCGGCGACCGGCCGGAAAGTCGAACTTGTCCCCATTGGGGTTTATACCGGCGAGGATCGCTTGAACCCACATAGCGGCATTCCCCAAACGGGTTGTGACTACTCCGGTAATTGCCTCTTAGGCTGCGACCTACATGCCAAAAATACGTTGGATATTACTTATCTCGTTGTCGCTGAGAAAAGTTGCGCTGAGGTCTTTCCGCTTCACCGCGTCGAGAAGATCGAACCAGGCGAGCAAAGCGGCTACCGGGTTTATTTTCGCCGGATGGATCCGTCTGACCCAGGGCGCAGTGAACCGGGCATGGTCGCCGGGCGCAAAGTCATTCTTGCCGCGGGCACTCTTGGAACCACCGAACTGCTCCTACGCTGTCGTGACCTCCATCGAACCTTGCCGAAGATCGGCGTCGCGCTCGGATCGAGATTCTCTGTCAATGGAGACTTTCTGCTGGCCGCGACTTTGGATTCCAGTCGTCACGTAGACCCGGGCGTAGGCCCTAGCATTACGGCCGGAGCGGACTTTTCTACGGCCGACAACAGGATCTTCATCGAAGACCTGGGCTACCCCGAGCCGTTTATGTGGCTGCTGGAAGGGGCAATACCAAATGCGAGCCACCTGAGAAATCTCTTTCGGTCGCTTCGATCCTATATCCTCGCTACCATCGGCGCTGACTCAGGTCGTATCGCCTTCGAGGCGGACCGACTCTTTCGTGGCGGCGAGACCACAAGAATGCTCCCCTATCTGGGGATGGGGACGGATGCTGCAGACGGTCGTCTAAAGCTCACCAATGGCTGTATCGATATTAAATGGAGTCACCGGAGGAGCCGATCGCTCTTTAACGAAATTGAGCGAGCACTAAAAGACCTCAGTGCCGGTATCGGCGGCCGCTACGAAAGCAGCCTTTTATGGCGGTGGCCGCTGCGAAAATTGCTCACGGCCCATCCACTGGGAGGGTGTCCCATGGGCGACGACCCCGAGTCGAGCGTGGTCCGGCATTACGGCGAGCTTTGGGATTACCCGAATCTTTATGTTGCTGATGGTTCGGCCATTCCTTCGGCACTGTCCGTGAACCCGTCGTTGACGATCAGTGCGCTGGCCGAGCGCGCCGCGTTCTGGATGGTCCACGGACGGGAGATCCAGCCTGGTAGGACAAACATCGTAGCGCCAGAAGGACCTCTGGGCACGAACTCATAGCCGTGAGACGATGCGCACGAGGCCGGACGCACAGTGCCAAGTCCACTTTCGTGGGTTCGTAGTGCCGGAAATTTTGCGCGTACTGAGGAACCTACTAGGGAACAGAATGCCAGCCTCGGGTTGCTTTCTGTTCCGCGTCAACTGTTCCCGGCCACCTGTTCTCTGCTACCTCTTCCCTGCTCTGTGGTGTAGGTCAACTCACTGAGCGTCTTTTCTAAGTATTGAAGGCTCACGTGCATGCTCTCACACGGGGGAAGAGCCACTTTGTCGTAAATTACATCCTGCTCGACGACCACCCAGCCCGAATATCGGGCAGCCCGCATTTCCCGGAAGAATTCGGCAAAGCAGATGCACCCTTCGCCAATTTGAGAGAACACGCCCGTTTCAACGGCTTGGTTGAACGTGAGCTTCTTTTGCCGCGCTTCACCGAGCTTGCGAGCGTCAATATCTTTGATATGGAGATAGCCGAGCAGTTCCCGGTACTTACGAGCTTCGTCAAGCGGGTCCCCTCCTCCGTATACGCAGTGGCCCGTATCGAGGCACAGGCCCGTATGACTCGAGCCGAGCGAATCGAAAAGACATTCGACCTCCCAGGGCGTCTCCACGTAAGTTCCTGACGTGGACTGTGAGCGGCGCGGGCCTCCAACTAGTCATGTGCCACTAACGGTTCTGGACAATGTTGTACGCCTTGGTAGCTCTTTTGACTTTCGCCAGAATGCGGTCGGCAGTGGCGGTCCAAACGAAGGGCTTAGGATCAGCATTGTGCACGCTCACGTAGTCGGCAATCGCCGCCTCCAGCTCCGCGACGGAGCGGAAGGCTCCGCGCTGGAGCCGATTCTGAG
>JASHOS010000193.1 GCA_030040995.1 Terriglobia bacterium
CAGTACCATGGGGTAAACCTGTCCGTCGTTCGCAGCCAGCAGGCTTCCCAGCAATCTTTGTGCCTCATCCCACAATCCGGCATTCGAATAGTCGAAAGCGATATCCAGATGGGTCTGCGCATCGCCTCGCATCAGATGGCGCAATTCCTCGCCCAAGCTCTCCGCCCGCTTGTCATCCTGCCTGGCCGTACACGCCAGAACCAGCTCGTTCCGGGACCAGAAATCAAGCGGGTCCATGGCCGCCGTTTCCTGAGCCAGCTTTTCGGCCTGAGCCACCTGCCCGGTCCGCCGCAGGATGGCGGACATGAGATTGCGAGCCTTCAGGTTCGGCGAATTGACGGCCAGCGAGCGTTCGAGATGCTCAAGTGCGCTTTCGTAGCGGACACGCTGGCAATCGATTTCAGCAAGCGCGTAATAACTGGCGTCCTGCCACGCGTAATTCCAGGCTGCTTTGTAAAAGGCCGAGTAGGATTCGTCAAATCGGTGCTGAAATTTCAGCGCCAGACCCAGGTTGTAATAGGGCTCGCCATCTGACGGATTGGGATTCCAACGGGTCAGTCTTTGAATCGCGAGGCGAAAGTGTTCTTCCGCTTCCCGGAACTGCCCCCGGCGCAGATTCTGCAGCCCTAACGCATTGTTCGCACGCACATCGTTCGGATCGCGGTCGAGCAACTCACGCCAGTAAAGGTCCGGATGCCGGGTCGCATGCCGGTACTGCTCAAGGTGCAAACCCGTCAGAAAGAGTTCTTCGTTCGTCTTGACCTTTTGCGGCGGCGGAGACTCCGTCGCAGGCTGTCCTACCGCCTTGCCTTTAAGATCCTCCGGCCGATAGCAAACCAACTCCCGGCCATCGCAACTAAAAACTCTGAGCAGCAATTCCGCTGGCTCGGTATTTACAGGAAGTGTCAGTCGCTCGACAAGGGGGTTTGCGGGATCGAGATTCACGGTCCGATCAAAGAAAAAGGCTTCCCCACCAGAGAGGACCACACGGGTTCCCGGCAGTCTTTCCGCGGCGCAGACGCCAAACTTGACTTTCCCACCGTCGATTTCCAAGCTCACGGCCAGTTTCCGGTTGGCGTTGACCGCTAGACCAATCTGCTGGATCGGATACCAGTACTGCCGGAAGGTCTTGGTCTCATACGGTTGAAGCCATGAGAAGTCTGGCTGGTTGTCGGTGTAGACTCCCGCCATCAGCTCTACGTACGGACCATCGGAGTCGGTCAGTTCCCGGTCCCAGGCGTGCCCGAATTCTGCATTGCCCCAAGTCCACAGCTTTTTCCCAGGAGCTATGTGATGGTCGGCAACGTGAACCACACCCGCCTGCCGAGCGTGGTCGTATCCGCCCAGGAAATCGAAACGTGATTCCATTACCATGTAAGAGGTGGGAACTGGAATGTTCTTATACCAGCGGATGTCCACTCCCTGGCCGTAGTCCACCCCGTAATAAAATCCTCGCGCCCCGGGAAATTCAGATATCGCTCTCCTCCCGTGATCAGCAACATAGGTGACGTCGGGAGGAAAAAAAGCCTGGTACTGCTCGTGGACGTGAACGCCGAGATTGGCCCACCAGAGAAACGATTGGACAAATGGAGTTCGATTGTACAGGCGCACGCGGCCTTCGACGAGCGATTTGCCAGGATAAACTGTAATCCCGACCATTCCCTTCATACGATTCATGGGCTCATGCTCGCTGAGCCAGACGGTGCCGGCGCCGTCTGGATGGCTCTCGATCAAGTAATCTACCGGCGCGAAGGTTGACGGGCGGTGGTGCTGTGGCCAGTTAAACTCGATCCCTCCCGATATCCAGGGCCCGAGCAAACCCACGAGCGCCGGTTTGATAACGTGTTGGTGGTAGATGAATTCGTAGCCATTTGTTTTGTCCAAGCCGGCGTGGACGCGCCCTCCGATTTCAGGAAGGACCATCACCTGGATGTATTCGTTCTCAAGGAACACAGCCTGATAGTGCATTTCCTTCTTTTCGTCCGATACGCGGTCCGTAAAGGGATTCGGATAGACCTTGCCGCCGCTGCCCTGGTATACCCGCTTCTCGAGAAACATCGGGTTAGGATCGGGCGGAGGCACGAGGTAGGTGGGGATGAGGACTCGCTCTTCCCACACGCGCACTGGGGAATAGGATTTCACCGGGCGTTGCCGTCCAGCTTACGAAGGGATCTGCGCAGTATCTTGACGTTTACGTTCACGGCACGTATTCTAACGTATGGTCGGCGAAGGTGGCAACTGGGGTCCTGCAGGACTCTGAGAAACTCTGACGGAACAGCGGGGCGGCTGATTTCGTCTCGACATGGGTACCAAGTTGTTACTCACCGGCTGGAAGCATGAAGTCTCCCCTGCGCAGAATTTTTACCACCACCTGAAATCGAAAGGCGGCGACCCACTGCAGACCAATCGATTTTTCGTCTACGCCATCGATGAAAAATGTAGGAACATCCTGCAAACCGCACGAACTGACCAACAGAAGGCGATAGAGACATGAAGAGGATTGGGGTGGAGGACATCGCTCGTCTGGCCAACGTATCCATCGGTACCGTGGACCGCGCCCTGCACGGCCGCAAGGAAATCGGCGAGGCCACGCGGAAGCGCATTCTGAAGATCGCGCGGGAGCACGGTTATCGTCCCAACATGGCTGCCCGTGCGTTGTCTGTAGGGAAACCATCGATTCGAATCGGTGTGTGCCTTCCTCGGGAGGTCCATTACTTCTTCGATCAGGTGCGCGAAGGGTTTATGAACGAAGCGCGCCGTTACCAAGAGCTGGGGGTGGAAGTGCTGTATTGTCCATTTGAGCGATTGGGTGTAGGAGAAGGGGAAAAGATGGAACGGTTGCTCCGTGATCGTCCCCACGTTCTCGCAGTTTGTCCCGGCCACCCTCAGGCCCTCGCACCGCTCATCAGCCAGGCCGAGGAGCAGAACATTCGAGTCATCTGCGTCAATTCCGACGCACCCGGAACGGCCCGATCCGGAGTCGTGTGTGTCGATCCGATCGTCACTGGCCGTCTCGCTGGGGAATTGATGAGCAAACTCCTCCTCCCGAACTCCGGCGTCGCGGTGGTCACCGGCCTGTCTGCCACCGAAGACCACCGGAAGAAGGTGCAAGCTTTTTCTGAAATGTTCGTGGGTTTATCCCCTGCTGGCAGGTTGGCGGAGGTTGTGGAAGGACATGACGACGAGGATGAAACATTTCAGAAAGTCTATGATCTCCTTACCCGGCACCCAACGTTGAAAGGCTTGTATGTCAGCACAGCCAATTGCCTGCCCGTGTGCCATGCCGTCGGCGCCCGCGGGCTCCACGGCAAAATCAAAGTGATCGCCACGGACCTTTTCAAAGAGATGGTTCCTTATTTTCGCAAAGGAACTGTCGTTGCTTCAATCCACCAGCGACCTTACGTCCAGGGTCAGATTGCCGTGCGCCTGGCCGTGGATTATGCCGCGAATGGCGAACCTATCCCTTCTGTTTATCACCTCAATCCCCATGTCGTGATGCAGTCCAACATGCATCTGTTTCGTGAACTCCGCGGGGGCAGGATTGCAGGAGGATAGCCACTTCGACACTGGAATTGTTAAGAAAGTAGTTAAAAAGGTTAAAAAGTCCTTGACACCGGTCCTTTACCTGAAGTAGTATTTTTCCCGTTATCGCTAACGTAAATGGAAGAAGCCGCGTACCGAAAAAATGAGGAATCGAGACTTGTCCTCGTTGACCTTTGTCTCGGTAGGCAGTACATAATTCCCTGTGTAGGTTAACGGAATGCCCCCTGAGGGCGACGTAATGGCGGTCGGAAAAGACAGAAGAGATGTAATGGCCCGTGGGCTGGCAGAGGAGCGGTTCCGCAACTCAAAAATAATGAGGTTGGGGCGCGCAAAATGAAAAACTTCATGACATTGAGGGTATTTATGTTGGCTGTTCTCTTTCTGGTTGGTGGTTCGGCCAGTACGGTTCTCAGCCAGAATGCTAATGTGGGCGAGATCCGCGGGCTTGTCACCGACACGTCGGGAGCGGCCATGCCGGGCGTGCAGGTGACAATTACGGAGGTGCTGACCGGCGTCAGCACGCGGGTTACGACGAATTCAAGCGGAACCTATGATGCGCCCACCCTCATTTCAGGACACTACTCGATTACCTTTGCGAAAAGGGGATTCAACACCTTCACTAGAAATGGCCTCACGCTGGGAATCCAAGTAGTCGAGGTGGACGCAAAGCTCAGCGTGGGAGCCGTAACTCAACAAGTAACGGTAACGGCGCCGACCCCCGTCGTCCAAACTCAGACCTCAGAGAGCAGTTCGACCATTTCATCCACGGCGATGATGAACCTGCCCAACGTAGGGATGACATGGTACTACTTTGCCGATCTTATTCCAGGGACCGCCCCGGGTGGAAATAATTTCCAGGGAAGTGGGGCGAGCATTAACGGCTCCGCGCCCTTCACCTCGACTTGGCTTATCAACGGGACGAGTGCATTTTTTACCGCGGACAACAATAATCCAGACGTCGTCGGCAATGTTTCAATGGACAGCATCTCAGAGGTAAAAGTGAGTACTAATAGCTACAGTGCGCAGTACGGGAATGGATCCTCGGTGTTCAACACGATTACGAAAACAGGCACAAACCAGTGGCACGGCTCATTGTTCGAGTTCGACGAGAACACTGCTATGAATACCCGAAACTTCTTTGATCCGGCGACTTCTCCTTACCATTGGAATGAGTTTGGCGGAACGGTAGGCGGGCCCATCAAACGCAACAAGGCGTTCTTCTTCTTCTCATACCAGGACGAGCGGGCGATCACCTACTCTCCTACGTTCGCAACTGTCCCGACCAAGAGCGAGGAAAGCGGCGATTTTAACAACCCGGAATACCCAACTGTATATAACCCGGCAAGCCTTGTGAACGGTGTCCGAACTCCGCTGGCTAACAACACAATTCCTTCTTCAGAGATTTCTCCCTGGGCCGCTAAGGCTCAGCAATACTTCCCACAACCGAATCTGCCGGGCATCTACAACAACTATTTCGACAATCTCATCTACCCTTCGGTCGAGCCTTGGTACAGCGGAAACGTGCAGTACCATTTTTCGGCGGCCAACCAGGTTATGGTCTCCGTGATGGTAACTCCACAAACTCTTCCGGAGCCTAGCGCAATTCCGGTCGGGAGCTACTCTGAGATTGCCCGGGAGCAACAGGACAGTGTCTCAGATACGTGGTCAATCAGCCCCAGCATCGTCAACGAGGCCGACATTGGGTTGATACGTTTCCACGCCAATGGTGCTCCTGCTGACGCAACGACGAACTTCCCTTCGCTGTTGGGCGAGTTGAATCCACAGTCAAACCTATTTCCATCAGTCTCGATTAGCGGCACCATTTCGACTTCGATCTATCCCGGCCTTCATTTCCTCATGTCTGAGGGCGAGTACTCTCCATCGGATGTGCTGACCTTAGTTAAAGGGAAGCATATTATGAAGATGGGTGGCGAGTTCGACAGGATGTACAATAACTACTCGACATGGGGCGATACCCAGACGGGAAATTTCAGTTTCAGCGGCACGATGACAGCGAACCCTGCTAATCCGTCGAGCTCAGGCCTCGGATACGCGGATTTTCTCTATGGCCTACCGGAAACTTGGTCTGTGACGGAATACCCGGTGCTCGGGCAGAGGTCATGGGACGGAGACTTGTATTTCGAGGATGACTACAAGGTCCGCAAAGATCTTACATTGAATCTGGGTTTACGGTACGGGATCCAGGGAGGTTGGGGCGAGGCTCTTAACAGACTCTCCGACTTCGATCCGTCTATTGTCAATCCTGCCACGAATACGCCAGGCGCGTTGTGGTACGGGGGGCAAGACGGACGCAATACGCTTGAGGCAACCAACTATCACGGCTTCCAGCCGCGTGTGGGATTTGCGTGGTCGCCCCGCAATAATTGGGCGGTCCGAGGGGCCTACGGAATTTTCGACCAAGTCTGGGCGGGGGCGAATTACTCCGCGGGGATCGGTCAGGGGTGGGACACAACCGGCTCCGAAATTTCTTCCAACTTGTACACCCCGATTTTTAGCATGTCCCCTCCTACCGGGACGCTGTTGGCCGATTATCCCACCTTAACGCAGGGACCTGGCCTTCCCATATATCCTACTGCGAAAACACGAACTGCCTCCCTGCTCAACGGCACGGGGATAAGTTATTACCCCTACAGCGCTCCCATTCCCTACATTCAACAAGCTCACCTCGATATTCAGCACCAAGTGCATGGAGTCCTTGTAGACGCTGGTTATGTGTGGACGCGAGGCATTCATCTTCCCCTCTTCGCAGATTACGACCAAGTCCCTGAAAATCGCCTGCTGGCGGGGGCGGCAGACGAACTGCTTCAGGAGCCTTACCCGCAGTACACCAGCTTGTATGGGAACCTTTACGATGGCGTGTCAAATTACGATGCGTTTGAATTAACCGTAAAGCGCAGCTTCTCAAACGGTCTGCTGTTTACGGCCAACTATACTTGGTCAAAGGCTATGGACATGGAGACGGTCTCCAATTTGTACGGTGGCAATTCTGGGCTCATCCAAAATACCTACAATCTAACGGCCAATTACGGTCTCGGAGACTTGGATATGCCCAATATATTCAATTTCGAAGCTGTCTATCAGCTTCCGGTTGGGAGTGGTAAGCGGTTCGTGAATCGCGGAGGGATTCTTAACGGAGTGATTGGGGGATGGCAAATTTCCTCTGTGCTCCAAGTGCATTCAGGGTCGCCTTTCACTCCGACCATGGGAACAGCCAACCTGAGTGGCTCGCTCGGGAATGACTGGTATCCCAATCGGATTGCCAACGGCACAGTTCCGAATCCATCGATCAGTGACTGGTTCAACACTGCAGCGTTTGCTGAACCCGCTGCGTACACCTTCGGGAATTCGGGATACGACGTCCTGTTTGGTCCAAGTTACAAGGACCTGGACCTCTCGCTTTCCAAGAGTTTTTCCGTTCGCAAGCTGGGCGAGGGCGCGCAGTTTGAAATCCGGGCAGATGCATTTGATTCGCTCAACAACCCAAACTTCGGTTTTCCGAACTCAAGCATCGGGACCGCGGGAGTGGGTGTGATCTCATCTGCAAACACGAGCCGCCTTCTCCAGCTCGGGGCACATTTCATGTTCTGATTGCTCAATTTTCCGCGTCCCGGTCGGGCGAACGGCCCGGGCAGGCCAACATCCCGGCGGATCCGTTCGGCGGGAGGCGCCGGGGTGATTAACAACGTGAGCCTGGAAGAGTATTGACCGCGGCACTGGAAGTTGTTGTCGAATGCTTGATGCATTTATGGAATTGGATTAGACCGAATTGGAAGGTTGCATCTCCTGCGTGGTGATGCATAATCGGTCCTGGACGAACGTCTGTGCCCGCCTAAACTGTTTTTACTTCGACCTACAGGTCGCAATGAGAATTCGATAAACCTTGGCGGGGGAAGGGGGCCTGCGGATTTCTGTTGACAGCGAGGGGTGAAAGAGGGGAACATAGGGGTAATGGCGAAGTCTGTGCAAAGCGAGCGTCGGGGATGTTGTTGTAACTGTTGTTGCAGCATGACCCCGAGTGTGGGCTGACGCCGGACGCGACTACCAATTCGAGTATAAAAGGCGAACCCATCGTCGGGAAAACATGAGACCCGGTGATGGGTTTTTTGTTTTGTCCCCTTACAGCGCCGCTCGATGAGTGGCATTGCTTGAAGCTTAGAATCCGGTGATGAGTTTTTCTCAGGAGGTTTCGCTAGTGGGGTTCGGAGAGACGGCAACAGTTAAGGAAACCAAAGCGCAACGCGCGGAGCGCCTGAAGGCTGCCAAGAATCCGTGGGAATGCCTGGAGGAGATTGAAAACTTCGCCAGAAATGGGTATGCCTCAATCCCTGAGGAGTGGCTGAAGACCTATTTCCGGTGGTGGGGAGTTTACACGCAAGGAGACGGCGCCGGGGTGCTGGGCGGAAAGGGCGGGGAAGGGAAATCGACGCCCTATTTTATGTTGCGGATTCGCATCCCTAACGGGCTTATCCGGTCCAGCCAATTGAGGTGTGTGGCGCGGCTTGCCGAAAAGCACGCCCGGGGGTTGGCGGATCTTACCGTTCGGCAAAACATTCAGCTTCACTGGCTGACCATTGAGTCGCTTCCTGAGGTTCTTCGTGAATTGGACCAGTGCGGCCTGACTACGCTCGCGGCCTGCGGGGACGACACTCGCAACGTCACGGGTTGCCCGCTGGCTGGGATTGACGCGTCGGAGATTTGCGACGCCTCGCCCTTAGCCTTCCAGATTCAGAAAATGCTCGTCGGCCCGCGGGAGTTCTACAACCTCCCCCGCAAGTTCAAGATTTGCGTTACGGGCTGCCCGGTGTGGTGTTCCTATCCGGAGATCAACGACGTGGGCTTGACGGCTACGAAGCGAACCCTGAACGGTCGGCTCGAAACCGGATTTTCACTCCGCATTGGCGGCGGGCTTTCCTCCGAGCCTCAGTTTGCCGTCCGCCTTCCAGCCTTTGTGCGCTGGGAGCAGGTGTTGCCGGTTGTGAGAGGCGTCGCGGAGATTTTCCGGGACTCGGAATGCCTGCGGCAGAGCCGCGAGCGCGCCCGGTTGAAATATCTTTTTTTGCGGCATGGCTGGACGGCGGCGAGTTTTCTCGAAGCGCTTGAGGGACGTATCGGTTTCCGGCTGGATCCTCCGGCCGACGACCGGGCTCCCTCCGTCAATTACCGGGACCACGTCGGCATTTACCCTCAGAAGCAGCCGGGCAGCTTCTACGTAGGCATGGCGGTGCTGCGCGGGCGGATGAGCGCGGAGCAAATGAGCCGCGCCGCCGGTGCTGCGGAGCAATATGGGAGCGGCGATCTGCGCATCACCAATATGCAGAATCTGCTTATTGTGAACGTACCGAAGTTTTATGCGGATCCTTTGGCGGCCGAGCTGGAGCAAGCCGGCCTTCCCATTTCCGGCTCACCGTTTTGGCGAGGCGCCGTCGCCTGCACGGGAACCGAGTTCTGTAAGCTTGCCATCACCGAAACCAAGGGCTTCACCCGGTGGCTGGTTGAGGAATTGGAAAAGCGCATGCCCACATTCAACGAACAACTGCGCATCGATGTGACCGGGTGCCCCAACAGTTGCGGCCAGCACTGGATCGCGGACATCGGCTTGGAAGGTAAGCGAATTAAAGTGGACGGAAAAATGGCAGACGCGTATTATTTCTGCCTGGGCGGCGCGGTCGGAAAGCATCAGTCTCTGGCCCGGCCCGTTGGCTATCGTTGCCTGGCGTCGGACGTTCCGGCGGCGATTGAGCGTCTTCTTTACTGCTATGCCGCTGAGCGTGACGAAGGAGAGAGCTTCCGCGGATTTTGCGCTCGCAGCGCCGACGGAGATTTAAGAGCCGCTCTTTCCGGCGATCAAGTCCCAATCGCGGGCCGCGAAGCCTTGGCGGAGGTCGTACCGGCTGGTCTTGATGGCTGAAATATGTCGGGGGGCTCGGTGTCGCAGATTACCGCCATATTTTCAGATGTCGGTGGGGTGCTCGGGACCAACGGTTGGGACCGCGGCTCGCGGCAGAAAGCGTCCGATGAATTTAGTATCGACTGGTTGGAGTTCGAGGACCGGCACGAGTTAGTGGTGACCGCGTTTGAGCTGGGCCAGTTGAGCCTGGATGAATACCTTAACCGAACCGTCTTCTACCGGCCTCGCTCCTTCAACAAAGAGCAGTTTCGGGACTTCATGTATGCCCAGTCCCGTTCTTTCCCAAGCTCCGTGTCGCTGTACGCGCGACTTTCCGCGGGCCGTCAATGCCTGATGGCAGCTCTGAACAATGAATCGCTCGATCTCAATCTCCATCGGATCGAGAAGTTTGGACTCCGGAAAGTCTTCTCAGTTTTCTTCAGCTCTTGCTTCCTTGGGCTCAAAAAGCCCGATGCCGCGATCTATAGCCTTGCCCTCAGGCTCACTCAACGCCCTCCCGAAGAATGCCTCTTTATCGATGACCGCGCCCTGAACGTGGAGTGCGCCAGCCGTTGCGGAATGCAAACCATCCATTGCCAAGACCCTTCGCAGTTGGAAGCGCAGTTTCGCGCGGCCGGAGTGGCGTTCTAAACGGCGTCAGGACCCATTCAGGATCTTAACCCGGGATTAGCTCTGGACGGCGAAGCCATACCGAAGCCATCGCGAACCTAAACTTTTCTTGCAAACCTTTGTGTCAAAAAGGGTTGCGATTTGCCGCTCTTTTTAGCTGGATAAGCTGTGTGTTTTCATTCGGTTGAGCAGAACTTGAGGGGCCAAAATTTGGGTTCGTCTGGCTTCGTTCCTCTAATCTTCTTTTAAAATCAGCAACTTACGATAAAGACCCGTGGCATAGGGGGCTGTCTTCTGCTTTTTTAGGTCGTTCGAGAGAATTATCTCTATTATTTTCTGCGACTTCGCGCGATTCGCCGCTCTGATTACTCTGTGCGGCAGCCTTTGGCAGCGCGAGCAGCAGCCGGAGCTTTGAATCGATTTGACGGCGAAGCAGGCTATTCATGCGCAGGTGAAAGAATAGCAGTTTCGATTGAGACGGTGGGGACGGGTGAGATGGACGGAGCGATTTTTTTGCGCGGTGCGGCGGAGCCGTAACCAAACCGAAGGGATCCCTACCCTTCCCCCTTTAGCGTAAGGTCTCAGTTTCGGGTGCGTAGAGGCGGTCCCGCTCGGCGGGACCGCCATTTTGTGTGGCGGGATGAACCCACCGCTACAGTTGCACCCGAAACTGAGGTTTAGGCCGGATTTCTCGTGGGCGGGAGCGAAAGGGCCGATGGGGTGCAACGCTGCCGTTACTTCGGAGCGGCAAACCTGGTGAAAAGACCGCGTTAAAGGCTCGCTGCCCGGCTACCGGCACGGCCGTTTTGTTTTGCAGCGGTAATCGCTGCACCTGAGATTTTTCTAAAGGTATTTGCAAATCTGCCGATAAGTCTGTCATCGGTTGTGGCAGGTATGGTGCTGTCCCGTAGCCGTTCTTCAGATTCTTGGAGCTACGCTGGTTCAGCATCTCGATTGTGGCATTCAAGGTGAGGTGAGGCTTGGGTCTTTCATTCAATGCCGTCGGCTTAGGATCGTTCGCTCCCCAGAATAGTCTCTCGGAAACGAGGGCGCAAGGTAGCAATCCCTTCGGCGCCTCTCCGAGAAAGGCGTCTGATTTTGATTCGCAGCAGGACGCCGCCCCCGAAAGCCAATCCGATTCCGACACAGGATTCATCTACCAGGTTTCGGACGCCGTCGTCCTGCAGGTTCAGCTTCAAAGTCTATCGGGGGCGAACAACCCGGCGTCGCCGGTTGCTGAGAGCGGGGCCGGCGCAAGTACTGAGCAAGCCGCCTCAAGCACGGCGACCGCAGCCGACTCTGACGCGACTTCCACGACCAACGCCGTTGATAGTTCGGCGGCCTCGAGCGTGCAGAGTGAAGAAAACCAATTGATCTCCACCCTGCAATCGCTGGGTCTTAGTCCTTCCTCGCTCGAGGAATTCCTGAACATTGGGGACCTGCTCGCCGATATTTCCCCGACTTTTTTCCAGGCGTTTCTGAACGCCGTGCCCGAAATTGCCCAGTCTGCTGAAGGGAACGGATCATCGGATCCGGTTTCGACGGCGGGCGCCGCAACAGCAACGTCACAACTCCAGGTAGACGCGGCCTCGGTAGAGGTTTCGGAAGTCGAACTGCAAGTTACATCGGCTTCGTCAGGACAGAGTGACACAGCGAGCAACGCTTCCGGGTCCGCGGCAACTTCAGCCAGCAATGCCTCTCCAACATCCCAACTCCAGGTAGACGCGGCTTCGGTAGAGGTCTCGGAAGTTGAACTGCAAGTTACATCGGCTTCTTCAGGACAGAGTGACACAACGAGCAACGCTTCCGGGTCCGCGGCAACTTCAGCCAGCAATGCCTCTCCAATATCCCAACTCCAGGTGGACATTGCTTCGGTAGAAATCTCAGAAGTCGAAATGCAATTTACCGCGGCTTCGTCAGGACAGAGTGAGACAGCGAGTAACGCTTCCGGGTCCGCGGCAACTTCAGCCAGCAATGCTTCCTCAGCATCCCAACTCCAGGTGGACATTGCTTCGGTAGAAGTCTCGGAAGTCGAAATGCAATTTACCGCGGCTTCGTCAGGACAGAGTGACACAGCAACGGCCGCCTCTCCGTCTTCGACTCAAAACAGCAACCTCACAGCCTCCAATGTCCGCGCGGCAAGTGCAGCCGCGTGAGACCCCGGACCTTCAAGGCAGCAAGGCCCGAGATAACCGCCACTTTCCTGGGCCAATAGTCATTGAAAATCGGCAATCCCGGAAGGTGATAGCTCCGTTTTAGCCTAAGGTCGCACTGAGGGGCAGCAAAAATCCGGGAAGCAGCTCCGGCTCTTCGAACTTATCTCCAGCCTCGGCAGCGCGCACTTCAGGTTCGCGTTTGCCGGCGAGATAGCGGTAGGCGAGACGAGTGTTGGGATACATCAGCCAGACGGCCTGGGCGCCCGCTTCAAGGTATTGGGAAACCTTCAGGATCAAATCATCGGCGCGATCGTTCTTCGACACAATTTCGATGGCCAGATCAGGAGTAATGGGAAGCGGGGATTGATCGAGATCAATCCCTTTGAGCCGGTCTGCGCAAATAAAACCCACATCCGGCCGCCGGACCACTTCTCCAATCAATATCAGGTCTGTCTCACTGGTTACCTCGCCCAGTTTGTGCTCCCGCACAAAGGCCCACAAGCGGCTGTTCAAGTCATCGCGGATCCGGTTGTGGAAATGGGTCGAGGGCGGGGTTACAATCAACTCGCCTTCGCTCAGTTCATACCGAAGGCCGGGCGGTTCATCCAAGGCTGCGTAGTCCTGAACCCTCAACAAGGTCTTTGTAGACATGCGCTGACTCCTGCTGCGATCAGATTAGCATGGGCAGCGAGGATTTTCAGCCGAAGGCGGCTCAGCTAAGGCCGAACCGGGGACGAAGGGTGTGCGACCGTGCCGCGCAGCGGGACACGCGCGAGGACATGAGTGCCTTCACCGAGCGAGCTGAACAATTCAAACTGGCCGCCCAGTTGCTCAATCCTTTCCCGCATGCCCATGATTCCGTAATGCTGGTGGTCCACGGAGCTGTTCGCCTGGGGATCAAACCCACAACCGTCATCAGAAACCTCCAACGACAGCCGGTCTTTGGCGAAACATAAGCGAACCAACACGCGATGCGGATTGGCGTGCGCGATGGCGTTTCGCATGGCTTCCCGCGCTACCAGCAGCAGGTTGATTTGGACCTGAGATTCCAAAGGCGCAGGCGTTCCCCTCACTTCAGATTCGACCGGGACGCCGGTTTCCTTGCTCAGTTGCTGCAGTTCGCGGAGAAGCGCGGGCGCCATGCCGCCATCTTCAAGCCCCGAATGCCGCAGGTTCCACACGGATTCCCGCGCCTCGTTCAGCGTTTGGCGAATTTGCGCCCGGGCGCGGTCAAGCAAGTCCAGCACGATTTGCGGCAATGAATGATCGAAGCTGTCGGCCGCTTCGAGAAGGGTAGAAACGCCGATGCAACCCTGAATGATCGTATCGTGTATTTCCCGCGCCAGCCGCGTTCGCTCGGCTAGAATCGCTGCGAACCGTGCCTTGGTGCGCGCCAGATGCATTCGGTAGGCAGCCCACCCCAGCATCGCAAGACTTAGTCCGCATAAACTATAAAACCAGGCGGTTTGGTAAAAATGGGCTTCCCAGGTAAATGAAAAATCCGCTTCCGAGCTTTCCTTTGCCCCTCGGTTGTCGAACGCTCTCACCCGGAACTGGTATTGTCCCGGCGGAAGATTGGTATAGTAGGCTATCCTTCTGGAGGAGGCGTAAGTCCATTGCTTGTCGAATCCCGCGAGCTTATATTTGAAGCGAGTCCGTTCCGGAGCGAGCAAGGAAGGCGCGTTGTAGTAAATCTCGAGGCGGCCGTCTCCAGGCTGGATGCTGCACGAGTCTCTCAGAGGGATCAGCCGCCCGTCGGCCACCACTTTTTCGATGAGAGCCTGGCCGGGACGACTGGAACGAAGCTCGTCCGGCTCGATTCGTATCGCTCCCTTGTATGTTGGAAACCAGAGCGTTCCAGAGCGGGTGCTCGTTCCGGCAGGTTGAACGCCCCCATTAGTTTCCGTGACCGGCAGCCCTTCGGAGACACGGTAAACCGTGACGGCCAGCAGCTTTGCTTTGCCCGCGGCCACATCGTCCAGACTTTTGATCTGGACGCGAAAAACGCCGCCCGGACTGCTCATCCAAAGGTTTCCACGATGGTCTTGCAGGATTTGATAGATATTTTCGTTTGGAAGGCCGGATTGGGCAGTGTAATGCGCCAGACGCCCGTCTTTAAGCCGGAAGAGTCCGTTGCCGCGCGTCCCCAGCCAGAGCACGCCGGGAGCGTCTTCACCTTGGTGAATGGCCCATATTCGATAGCCCTGCAATTGACGGAGAACAGGATTGTGGACAAAGGAACCGTTCCGGAAAAGGCTCAAGCCGCCGTCGGTTGCAATCCATAGACTGCCGTTCGCGCCCTTAACGATGGCCCTGACGCTCGGGTAAACCAGTCCGTTCGAGGTATTAAAATTCTGAAAGGCCTTTCCGTCCCAGCGGCTCACGCCTCCGTCGGTTCCGATCCAGAGATTTCCCGCGCGGTCTTCGCAAAAAGCGCGGATAAAATCGTTCGTCAGACCCTCGCGCGTCGTGTACTCCGTCGCCCGGCCGTGCCGCAAGGCGATCACGCCTTGTCCGCCTGTGCCAATCCAGAGAACACCGTGCCGGTCTTCGTACACCATACGGACCTTTGCATGTTGGATCTGCGGGGGAAGGTAGTAACGAACGATATGTTGGTCCACGATGCGGTACAGGTGGCCGTTGGCAATCCATAATGTCCCATCCGGCGCTGCATAAATCGTACTAACATTTTCGTAGATGGTGCTGGCATTTCCGAGCGAAAGACCGTCTTTTCGCTCGAGAATGCTTACGCCTGTATAGCTTAAGCGGAGAAGCCCGTTTTCAGTGCCGATCCATAAATTCTGGCCGGAGTCTTCGAAGATGGAAAGTACGGTGTTGCCCGGCAGAATGGCGGGCGCCCGATAAGTCACAAATTTGCCGTCATGGATCCGGCTGAGGCCGCCTCCAACCCATCCAACCCACACGTTTCCGCTCTGATCCTCACAGATATCCGCTTCGACGGCCCGGTCGACAGGCGTGTGTGCGATAACCCCGTCTTTCAACCTGTACAAGCCCGAGACAGTGCCTACCCAAATCGTTCCGTCCCGCGATTCGAGAATCGATTTGATCTGCTGGCTTCCGGCGCTCGATCCCAGCGCGATGGTCCGAACCTTTCCGCCAGCTTCAACATAGAAACCCGAACCGCCAATCCAAAGTCGCCCTTGGCGGTCACGGGCGAGCGCGTGGACGGAAATGAGCGGAAGCCCGTTATGTCCGTCCATGCGGACAAATCGATTCTCTGAAAGCCGGAAGAGCCCACCGTCCGTACCCACCAACAGGTTTCCGGAGTTGTCTTCGCAGATGGCGCGAACGAAACCGTTGGTGAGGCCGCGGGCGGCGCCATAGTACTCGAAAGAACCGTTGCTGTATCGTATCAGGCCGCCACCTTCGGTGCCGATCCAGAGGTCACCGGCGTGCGTTGCGTACAGCGCCAGAACGCTATCATCGTGGAAAGCGGGCGTGCTTGATTCGTCGAAGGTTACAAAGCTGAAACCGTCAAAACGCACCAGCCCGTTTCGGGTGCCAATCCAGAGGTATCCGCCTCGAGTCTGTGTGATCGCCTGGATCGTATCCTCAGGCAGGCCTTCAGGCACTTGCCAGACGCGGCGGTCATATTCCCAAATAGATTTTTCAGAAGGTAAGCTAAAGAGTGGTATCGCTGCGCTAAGCAAAACCAGCAGCGAAACGACGAAAGCATGACCTGCTGCGCCCCTCATTGAGTCCCTCACTCCGCCAGAAATCGCCTGCTTCTCCGATTGGATACCTACTTTAACACTGTTGATCAACTCTTGTAGCGCTGCGCGGCGGAGCCACAACCAAGGCCCGGGCCGACCGTCCATGTGCCCGTGGCCTTGCTCCGAAAAGTTCGGCCCGGACCCCCTCACCCGGCGCTGCGCACCACCCTCTCCCCCAAGGGGGCGAGGGCAGGGGTTCTTTTCATGCTTCGTGGGTGTCGTGAAAGGACATGACGACTGCTCCGGATGCACCCGTAAGGTAGGCAGCGTAGGGGTAGGGCTTGCCCTACCCCGGCTGATTTTCGGGGCGGATGATCAAGGGGACGGCAAGCCGTCCCCCTACATCACCTTCGGTCGCGCCTTTGGGCCGAGGGCTGCGCGTCCCAGCAGGTTCGGTTGGGACCCCGCAGAGCGGGGCCAGGCTGCGGCACGACCTCACGGCGCCTCCGGCCCTAACTTAGGTTAGGTGACGCCGGAGCAGCTTTCGAGTAATCTCCCCTGTCAAAGAAGCACAGCCTCGATGAGCATTGGGCCGAGAGGCGCAAAGGTGGGGATTCAAGGAGGAGGCGTATGAAAATCCACAAGATTGCCAGGTTAGCCGCCTTGGTTAGTCTCGTCCTATTGGCGAGCGCGATTCAGCTTCCAGCACAGAACGCAAATACCGGAGAAATTCGTGGCAGTGTGTCGGATGCATCAGGCGCCGTGATTCCGGGCGCAGCGGTTTCCATCCGAAACGTTGAAACGGGTGTCGTCGCTCGCGCCGCCACCAACGGGGCCGGGTTGTACGATGTTCCTTTTCTCGAGCCGGGCAACTACACGATTACGTTTTCGAAGCAAGGTTTTCACAACTTCGTCCGTGAAGGCATCGTTCTGCAGGTGCAAACCTTGAACGTGAATGCCACGCTCCAAATCGGCTCGACCACCCAGCAAGTGGTCGTAAACGCCCCGGCGCCGCTCGTCCAAACGCAAACGACCGGACAGAGCCTGGACCTTAGCGCGACGGCGATTGACGCGGCGCCGATCACGGGGATCGATTGGCGCGCCGAGTTGACTCAGTTTATGCCCGGCGTGAATACCGGCGGAGGAGCAGGGCAAGCCGTGGGCCAGCAGGTGGGGGTGAACGGTACGCAGGGTTACAACGTCAACTTCCTTACCGATGGCTCTGCCTCCACCGACCCAAGAGATTTCAACAACAGTAACAACATCCTGCCGATTGACTCCATTTCCGAAATCAGCATCAATTCCGGTAATGCTCCCGCGCAGTATGGCAATGGCCTTACAGCCATCAATGTGATCACGAAAAGCGGGACGAACCAATGGCACGGCAGCGCATACGAATTCGTTCAAAATACAGTGCTGAACGCCAGGGGCTTTTATAATCAGACGGGACCGAAGTCCGTAGAGCATTGGAACAACTACGGCGGCAGCGTGGGCGGGCCGGTCAAGAAGGATAAGCTGTTTTTCTTTTTCAACTACCAACGCAACCCTTCCTCGAGTCCCGTTTCCGGGCTCTACAGTTACCCGACCGCGGCCATGGAAGCGGGGAATTTTTACGGGATTACTGGCAGCACCAATCCGGCGTACTTCAGTTCTGCCGGCTCGCTGCTGGGTGCCAAGGATCCGGTAGCGTTGAAGCTTCAGAGCTATTTTCCGGCCGCGAGCGCGCCGGGCTGGGTTAAGGGATGTCCGGGTCCGATTACTCCCTCGGCATCTACTGCTCAAACCTGTCCGGCCATCAACAATTACGTGTTCAATGGGACGGCGCCGAACACATCAACGTGGTATACGGGCAAGGTTGATTACAATATTTTTTCCAAACAGAAGCTTTCGGCAAGCTTCAACTATTATCCAAACTTTGTCACTTATAACCCGCCCGATCCTCTCTACCCGAGTGACGCTTCGGCCATAGCCCAGGCCAATAATTACAATCTGACCGGCCAGATTTCAGACGTTTACACGATAAGCCCGACGGTGTTGAACGAGTTTCGCGCCGGAGGAATGCACGAGCTCGATTCTTATCACCCGCCCTCCCTGAATAAGAACGACCCAACATCGCTCGGCCTCGAGCCAGCCTACGGAACGAATGCTCCTGCCAACGTGTTTCCCAAGATCACGATTGATTCCGGGGCGGGCGCCGGGTGCTTCGCTTTGGGCTCAGGATGCGGCGAAAATGGCAACATCGACGCGGTTCTCGGCGAAGAGGTTTACAATTACTCGGATGTTCTTACCCTGATTCGAGGCAAGCACACGATTAAAGTGGGCGGCGAATACGATCGAGACTATCAGAATTACACAAATTGGGGCGACATCACTTCAGGCAATTTCTGTTTTAACGGAGGCGTCACCGGAATCCCCTATGCCGACTTCCTTTCCGGCGACGTTTACGGCTGGTATGTTTACGAGTATGACGAAACCGCCGCTCACATGTGGAATTCGGCGTTATTCGCCAGCGACGATTTCAAAGTCTCCTCGCACCTCACGCTGAACATGGGCCTTCGATACCAACTGCAATCGGGCTGGGGCGTGAACGGCAACCTCTTTGGCAATTACGACCCCAATCTTCCCAACACCGCAGATGGAGGGCTTTACAAAGGAGCGATCCTCTTTGGAGGCCAAAGCGACACTCAATATGGAGGGTCAATCAAGGACATGACGACGATCCAGGGTGGCGACTTTAGGGAAGTCGCGCCTCGCGTCGGCATCGCCTGGTCGCCGCGCGATAACTGGGCCGTCCGGGCGAGCTACGGCATTTTTGACGCGCCTCGCGACGCCGAGAATTACACCGACGGAGCGCTGGGCCTGGGCTTTAATCCGCACAACACCGGCAACGGAGGGTACGTCAACGGCGAATACGCATTCAAACTGGCAACTAGACCACCGCCCGGCACGGTTATTTTCCCAACGCTTCAAACTCTTTCGCCGGAAATCGACAACTTTAGCAGCGTGGAGTATTACCCGCGGAACATGCCCACAGATTTCGTGCAGCAATTGCTCTTCAGCGTTCAGCACCAGTTTGCGGGCGGCATCCTTCTGGACACCAGCTACGTTTTCACCCACGGTGACAATCTCAACTTTGCGACGGATATCGACGAGGCTCCCGTAAGCGCCCTAGGTTGCAGCGGCACGAACTGCGGAAATCCTAATCCCGTCTTCAACGCCATTGCGGGCCAAAATTATACAGGCTGGTCGAACTATAACGCCTTGCAGTTCCGGGTTCAGAAGAGGATGCAGAATGGCTTGGATTTCCAGGTCAATTATGCATGGTCGAGATCGATCGACACCGGCACGGGCAACCGTCACGGCTCGGGCGTTGATATTTATCAGAACGCGTATAGCCCTGCCGCCAATTACGGCTTGTCGAACTTCAATTCCGCGGATACCTTGGTTGGCGAGGTTGTTTACGAGCTGCCGTTCGGCACTGGGCGCGAGTTTTCACTTCAAGGGATCGCGAACCAGATCGCCGGAGGGTGGCGCGTCTCTAGCGTTTTCCAATGGCACAGCGGCATTCCGTTCACCCCAGTGATTCAGAGCTCCGTTGCAGACGGCGTCGATCCGGGCCTGGACTCAGCTTTGAGCAATGGCGTCACGCTATATCCCGAGTTAGTGGGCAACCCTAAAGTGTCGAATCCGACGAACGGCGAGTGGTTTAATCCGGCAGCTTACGCCAACCCGGTACCCGGCACTTTTGGCAATTCCGGACGCAATACGCTGGTTGGCCCAGGCTTCACCGATGTGGACTTGAGCATTGCAAAAGATTTCCCGCTGCGCTTTGAGGGGATGAACCTTGAGGTCCGCGCGGACATGTACAACATGCTCAACCACGTCAACTACGCGAACCCGGACGCGGACGTGGGATACACGTCAACCGGCGCATTGGCCGATCCCGACAGCGGCGAAATCCTCGCTCCCGAGGGTAGCAACCGTACCATCCAATTGGGCGTTCATCTTAGGTTCTGACTCGGGTTTCCCCGGTTCCGGCCTCAAAAGACCAGGGGAGAGCTTTCATCATAGTCGAGCTCTCCGGTGCGCGTGGCCGGTTTCGCAGTTCTGGGCTCGTAGCGCCGGGCTTGAGTCCGGCATGTGCCGACCTAAAGGTCGGCGCTACAGAGCGGAATTGTCATAAGCGTATGCCGACCTAAAGGTTGGCGCGACACAGCCGGCAAATCCAAAATCCAGCAGGTTCAGATGATCGTAAAGGAAAAACCTAAGAGACACGGCGTATTCTGCTGCCGGCTATACGGCGCCGTGCTGATGTTCCTGGCGCTAAGCAGTCCCAAGGCGAACGCTCAGGTGCAATATATCGTCGGCGCGGATTTGTCGTTCCTTGGGCAGGCGGAAGCGGGCGGCACGGTGTTCAAGGACCAAGGCAAGGCGGAGCCCGCACTCCAGATACTGAAAGAGCACGGCTATAACTGGGTTCGGCTGAGGTTGTTCGTTCATCCTACGAATTTGCCCAATAATCTTGCGTATACAACTGCCTTGGCGCAAAAGGCCAAGAGTATGGGATTTAAATTCCTTCTGGACCTTCACTATTCAGACACGTGGGCCGATCCGGGCAAGCAGTATACACCGCAAGCGTGGGCGGGTTTCTCGCATGAGCAACTTGTGACCGCCGTCTTCGAATACACTGAAAACACGATCGCAGCGTTCCGCGAGGCCGGGGCGCTTCCGAACATGGTGCAAATCGGCAACGAAATAACCAATGGCATGTTGTGGCCGGATGGGAAACTCCCGCAGAATTGGGAGCACTTTACCGATCTGCTCAAGGCTGGAATCAACGGAGTGGACGCGGGGCACGGAAACGAACCACGGCCGCTCATTATGATCCATATTGACCGTGGCGGCGATAAGGCCAGGACAAAGTATTTCTTTGACGAGCTGGCGGCTTATGAGGTGCGCTACGACGTCATCGGCCAGTCGTATTACCCTTGGTGGCAAGGCTCACTCAACGATCTGCGCGACAATATGTATTTCATGGCGACCGAGTACCACAAGCCGATCGTTTTGGTAGAAGTTGCTTATCCATGGAAACCCCTGCCGCGAGCGACTGGAAGCGCTCCGTTTCCTGAAACGCCTGAAGGTCAAAAAGCCTTTTTGGAGGCAGTAAACCGCATCGTGCAGGAAACACCTGAAAACCTCGGCAAGGGTCTGTTCTGGTGGGAGCCGGCAGTCACACTGACAGGTCCTTATGCGGGCCTGGCGTCGAGAGGATTCTTCGATCAAGACGGAAACGCCCTGCCGGTGGTGACAGTGTTCGACGAGTTCACGCGAAGATAGCTTCAGAAGATGAGCCCGTCCAAGGCAATTCGCGTCTTGCTGGTCGATGATCATCCGGTGGTGCGCTTTGGGCTGGCGGCGATCGTGAATGGACAGCCGGATATGCGGGTGATAGCGGAAGCGGGAAGCGGCAGGGAAGCCATTCAGCTTTTCCGGCAGCACAAGCCGGATGTAACGCTGATGGATCTCCGGCTCCCAGGCTTGAGCGGTGTCGAGGCCATACGCATCCTGCTAAGGGAGCATCCGGGCAGCCGGTTTGTGGTTCTCACAACCTACCAGGGAGACGAGGAAATCCACCGGGCGCTCGAAAGTGGCGCTCAGGCATACCTGCTGAAGGGGATGTCCCATCAGGAGCTGATTCGGGCAATAAGGCGCGTTCACGAGGGGATGCGCTATCTGCCTCCTCGGGTACTGGAGACTCTGGCTGAGCGGCCGCCTCATTCCGACCTGAGCGAGCGCGAAATCGAGTTGCTGGATCTAATTGTCAAAGGGTTGAGCAATCATGAAATCGCTGAGGCACTGAGGATCACGGAGGGTACGGTTAAATGGCATCTCAACATTCTGTTTAGCCGCCTCAACGTCCGCGATCGGACCCAGGCAGCAGTGGCTGCTCTGCGCCGGGGCATTGTGACCATGGAAAACGCCTCCAACACCAGGGAAAAACAATCTCCACCAAGGTCCGTCAAAGTCCGTTAGAAAATTTTCAGGCCAAGAATCCGCTCTGCGACCTCTTCAGGCGTGAATCCGTCCGTACCGACGCGGAATTCGGCGAGCTGATAATACGGCAGCCGCTGATTGTAAAGCTGCACAAAGCTTTCGGTGTCCCGGAACAGCGGGCGATTGGTGATTGCCGCGCACCGCCGGCGCAGCTCTTCAACGCTCGAATCAAGCCAAACGGTTGCTCCGCCGGTATTGCGGATGAGTTCCAGATTGGCGTCCTGAACCCACGTGCCGCCCCCTAAAGCAATAACGGCCGGTTCGCTCTTCGAGATTTCCGCCAGGGCGGCCCGCTCGATCTGACGGAAAAAAGGCTCTCCAACCCGCTCGAAGATGTCCCGGATGGAGGCGCCTTGTCCTGCTTCGATGGTGCTATCCAGGTCGATAAAAGGCCAGCCAATGCGGCGGGCAAGCAGTTGTCCCACGGTCGATTTCCCACTTCCCATGAATCCGAGCAGGTAAATTAACCTTTTTCGATGCCGAATCATGTCTAACCTCAGATGCGCCGGACGTCGAGGCCATTCGCGAGAAGCGGCGCAATGGCTTCGTTTGTTGCGCGTGTGTCCGTAATGATAATGTGAATCTCGGAGATCGGACAAATCACGGCTCCGTCGCAACTCCCAGCGTGCTCGAATCCGCCACAACGATTCTCTCCCGCGATTTTTCAATCATTGTCCGGAAGGTCGTCGCCTCGACCTTAGCGACTTCATGTCCACCCCCCGTGCCCAGCCGGAGATATGGGTAAAGCTTAGCCCCCAAGGGGGCGAGGGTAGAGGTTCTTTTCATAGCTTTGCGGATGTCGCAAAGCGACGTGACCGACTGATACACGGTCGCAGAAATTTAAGACACACACACAGTTTGCTGTTTTTCAGGCGGTAGGAAATCCGGATGGCGAGAAGCGGGAATTATGGCTGCTGCGGCTGGGGCCGAAGGTAGATGTTGCCACGGAACGACGTCAATTCCAACGTGGCAGCGCCGTCATTGTGGGTGCCGTACAGAGCATTGCCGTAATAAAAGACCGAGTGGTGATGGTTCTTCCGGTTCAATTTGAGCTCGTGAAACACCTTCCCCTCAACGGAGCGGGCCTTCAACTCGAACGAGGACGCTGGGGGACACATGAAATCGATATCGCCGCTGTAAGTTTCCATGACGTAGTCGGCGGCGGGCACCAAATTGCCTTGATACACAATGTTTCCCGAACTCGTCCTGGCGCGAATACGGGAAGTGGTGGGCGAGACGAACCGGAGGTCTCCGGTTACCGATGAGACTTCGACGTATCCTGAGGCCCGAATGATCTGGATCTGGCCTCCAATCGAACGCGCCACGACGCGGCCCGACGAATCACTAACGAAAATGTTTCCTCCCACGGAGGCTACCCAGGCGTCTCCATTGAGCTTCTCAATGCGCACGACCCCTTGCGGGTTGCGAATCTCGAGGCTCGATCCGAAGGGGGCATCGATTGTGTAATCCACCCTGGCGCGAGCTCCCTGGAGCGCCGGGTCCAAGAGATGAGTGGCCAGCTCGATCCTCTGCACCTGGCCGCTGTCGGGAATCGGGGTGGCATCAATTTCAATGTGGGGCGAAGCCATCGTGTAGGCCGCGCGAACCCTGGCTTCAGTCCACCCTCGCACTACCACCACGCCGACCAGATTGTTGAGGTTGATGTCAGGGTTAGCAATCGTTACAAACGTATCGGTGCGCCGGAGTGATCCCGAGGCCCATGCCGCGGCCGGCACAACAAACAATAGCGGAACGATTGCAATTCTTCTCATCCGATTTGGAAAAACGGAGCGGCGCTGTTTCACTGGTGTAGACCGTATTCCAGAGCGGACTGAAGCAGCTCGGCTTTTTGAACGTAGGCCGTGGACAGGTATTGGCTTGCCAAGCTCCTATTCGCTTCGTCGTTCAAGGAATTCTGGCACTCCTGAATCTCACTGTTTAATGATTCCAAGCTCTTCTCATAGGTTGCCTTCATCGAAGGTTCCAGGTAGGACTCATTGACTCGATAGGACCGTTCCAGTTGCCGGATCGTCCGCGTCAGTTGGGCGATATCCCCAGGGGCCATATACTGGTAAACGCTTGCCCTCTGGATGGCGGGGCTCGGCGCCGCCGGGTGACGGACAAGGTATCCCGGCGTGCCCAAGAGGATGATGATGGCTGTAACCGCTGCGGCCAGGCCGGTTACCGGCAGCGGATGCCATAACGCGCCGCGAATTCCCCTGAGCATCCGCCAACCGCGGGAAGCAGGGCGGACTCGAATGATTCCTTCCGCAACCAGCGCTGCGCGGATGTTTTTCCACAGGGCGGCGGATGGCTCTTCCAAAAGCATTTCGGAACCGAGCGCCCGAACCTGCTCGATGTCTGCCAGAACGCAACGGCAGAAATCACACTGCCGGGCGTGAGCTAGCAGAGCCGGACGGGGCTCTCCTTCCAGGTAATCCGCCAACTGCATTTCAAAATTCAAGCACGAATCATCAGCTAACATCTTACTCACCTATTGTCGCTCTCAAGAATCATTCCCCGAACTTTCTTCCTCTGTCCGGTTGGGCTGCCCGCTGGCTCTCCGTTTCCGCTGATCGCGGCGCAAAACCTCCCGGAGTTTGAGGCGCGCCTTATGGAGCTGCGATTTGGAGTTGCCAACCGAGCAATTCATAATTTGGGCAATCTCGTTGTGTTCGTAACCCTCGACGTCGTGCAGCACAAAAATCGCGCGGTAGCCAGGCGGCAACTCGTCAATCGCGCTTTTTAAGGCAATACGCTCGACAGACCCGAGTAATCTGCGGTCGTCGTCACCATATTCGCGCTTGACCGGCTCTTCCTGAGAAGCGTCCACCTCGTCCAGGGACACCTTTTGGAGTCCCTTTTTCCGGAGGTGCATCAGGACGACATTGACCACTAGCCGGTGCAGCCAAGTGGAAAATGCCGACTCGCCACGAAACGTTCCGATCTTCCGGAAAAGCTGAAGGAACGCTTCCTGAGCCAAATCCTCGGCTTCCGCCGGGTCACCCGTCATGCGGAGACACAACGAGTACACGCGCCGTTTGTGCAGTTCAAACAGCGCTGCAAAAGCCTCCTCTTCGCCCCGCTGGGCATGCGCGATGAGCTGGCCTTCCGGCGCTACGTTTGGAGCTCCGCGTTGGTCCTGAGCCAAAGTGATTCATTTCGCACCGCACCCCATTTACCCTAGCAATGAGATGCGGCATCGATGGTGAGAGTTGTCTATGCGCGAGAGAGCCTCTTCGCCTAGGGGCTATCTCCGGGCGAGAGCGATTTCGAATGAGCGTCCCGCCGTGATCGGCCTACTGGACGTGAATAACTGCCTTGCCCACCCCAACGTTTCCGGCGGTGTCGAAAGCCCTCAATGAGACGACGTGCTCACCGGCGCTAAGCTGATGAAGTGTCACCGTGAAGGTTTCCTCCTGGGCATCAACAATTCCATCGTCGGAGAGAATATCATGCCAGTTGTTCCCGCCGTCAGAGATTTCTGCTTGTTTAAGCGGGGCTGCCTGGCTCCGGGCCTTGAAGCGGATTACGGCGTCTTGGCCGTGGACCTGCTGGCTTAAGAGCTGGATTTCCGGAGGAGTATTGTCGATCCAGAAGGGAGCGCTGATCAGATCGGACTTCAGCGCCTGGCTTGGAGAGTTCGAGGCCTCGTCGGAGGCGACCACACGAACCTGGTATTCTCCGTTCGCCAGAGAATCGGGTTGAAGGCTGAAATTCTCCTCCTTAACCTTTCCTTGAAGCAGATGCCATTCGTCTTCGTCCGAAGATTTCAGATAAAGGTAGTAGGTGAGATGGTCGTGGTTGGGATCGCTAGCCTGCCACTCAATTGTAATGGGAGGTTTATTTTCTCCGTAGAAATCCCCGCTACCCGGCGTTGTTTCGTAAACGGTGGAAACAGTTGGCGCTGGAACGCTGCTCATGGCTTCCATTGCCGGGGCCATCCCGGAAGACATATCTGGGGCTCCGGAAACGCTCACTTTCTCCGTTCCGTCAACGATGGTCAAAAGGTGGATCTCTGGCGGCAAGTTCTGATTGAGATAGGCAAGGGTAACCTCTCTCAGCGCCGGGCTGCCTCCACCGGCGCCGTGGAAAACCGCTTTCCACTGAATATAGCGCGCTGGAGTGCTCTGGATGGTGGTGCCGTCTGGATTTTCGTAAGGCCCTGACCAGTCGCTCCAGGTATTGTCCGGGCGGGAAGAGTTGCCGGACCGTGTATAGAGAGCGAGGCTGCATTGTGCCGGCACACTGGCGTTCCAGGAAATTTGCCCCCAGTGGGAGACGAAGTGGGTGTCTTTGACCGGTGACTCGTAGGTCCCATCGCCGCCTGAATTGGCGCCCACTTGAATTACTTTAGCGATGTTGCTTGTGGCGATAAACAGGTTATGACCCGCAGTCAATATCCTCGTAGGGAGAGATTCGCGGGTCTCCGTAAGCAGAGTGAGCTCGGTGCCGCTGGGAGAGGGAAGCAAGTCAAAAACGTATCCGTCCGAATCTGTTGAAAAGAGCACATGATTGCCGCGCGTCGCCAAGCCAAAAATGCTAGCCTGGTCCGAGGCCCAAAGGGTTTGGGCTGAATAGTTGGGAAGTATCTCGATGAGCTCGCCACGGCCCGGCGCCATTTGGTGATAGGGGGATCCGATGCCAGCCGACTCACCCGGCGCTGGCGTCTCGTAGCGCCGGCCGCGTGAGGGAGATCGTTGGGTTTGAGGGGGAGGATCAGCAGCGGCGCTGCCTGCAACTACGGTCACCGTGGTTGTTCCCGCGACGACAGGACCGCTGGCGCCGGCCGGGTAGCCGCCTGGCACGGACATCGGCGACACGCCGCCGAGAGCGGCAGCATAAATGTGCCCCTCGGAATCGGTGGCGAGCGCATGAATTTCCGGAAGGTTCGCCTGGTAGAGCACAAAAGCTTTTTCGTCTGGAGTGATTCGGTAGACCAGTCCTCCGGGCTCGCTTCCGGCCAGCAAGTTGCCGTTGTTATCGAACACCAGACACATGATGTGCGTTTGGTCGCTTGCGAAGAAGACTTCTCCCCTCCCGTCAGGATCGATTCTCATGATCTGGCCGCGATCTCCCGTGCCCGCGTAAAGCCGGCCTTGCGAATCGAAGGCCAGAGACCAGATGTATTTCACTTTGGGGTTATAAAAGACGGATGATTTTCCGTCTGGAGTGACGCGGTAGATTTTCCCCTCCGGTGAGCTGCCGACGTAGAGATCGTGATCGGGGCCCACTGCCAGCGCCAGAATCTCAGGCTCCGGAGCCTGAAACAAAAGCCTCCCTTGCATCTGGGAATCGAGCACAAATACCTTTCCCTCATGGCCCGTGCCGATGTAGAGATTGCCTCGATGATCGGCCGCAACCGAGAGCGCAACGGTTTCACCCGGATTGAATACCGGCCGCATTTCCGGCGCCAGCTTCAACTGACCGCTCATGCTCACCGAGACTCCCTCCAGTTGGCCCTGAAGAAAGGCGTGGAAGGTACCCATTTCCCAAAAGGCAGTCTGGGTAGCGCCAGCAAACGGCGCCAGAAGCGCTGTTCCGAACAGCAAGATCAATATTTGCTTACAGTATCGCATTGCTGAGCCTTTCCCGTAGATAGCGGAAGGCGATGTAGGGGGACGGCTTACCGTTCCCTTATCGCGCCGAAAATCAACGAGGGTAGGGCAAGCCCTACCCCTACGCCGCTCACTCCGGAGTCAATACCTGTCCACCCGATTCCGCGTACGCCGGCGGGCTATTTCGCCGCGTCGAGCACTTTCAAATACAGCGTCTGGTCACCCCGTATCGTGTAAGGCAGAGACTGGGTTGAGACATCTCCGACTACGGAGCCGGCCCGATAAGAAATTTTACTTGACACAGCGGGGTCTGCCAGGAACGTTTGCAGCAAGGATGGGGGCGGCGACGGGAAGTCAGTCCCATCCATTTCAAAGGAGCGTTGGGGCGCCATTAGGAGGGCGTAGACGCGGTTGTTGCGGCGAGTTCGGTTCAGTTCGCGCACTAACTGGCGCAGGTCCTTCGGCGGCGCTCCAGGGTTAATGAACCTCAGTTGGAGGGCATTGATCGCTTCTCCGCTCCCGATCACCAAAGCGAGAGTCTTGTTATTCACGTTTTGCGGGATTTCGACCGGGATACTCTGAGTGAGCTGCCCGCCGGACGGCGTCCTTTCGACAACGGTCGCCACAATGTGGTCTCCGGGGCGTACCTCGGACTGGCTACTCCATACCTGTTCGATTGTCGCAGTCCTGCTTTCATCTTGAGAGACGATGTTCAGGTCGATCGACCGGATTCCCAGGTGTGGAAACTGGCCTTCCAAGAGGTAGGAAAGAGGAGTAGCGACTTCTGCACCCACTGCGCCGGCGCTGCTCAGATCTGACGAGATCACGTCTTCAAGCTTTACCACCTCGCCGCTGCTAAGCTGGATGCTTCCATTGAGATCCATCGTGGAGGGGCCCATCATCCTCTCCGAGGTGCCGAGCGCAGAGACCACTGACATGTCGACCAACATAGGAGAGAGAATGGCTTGCTGGGCGACATCGAAATTGTAATCCGCCGTGCGGTTGAGAGAGGAAGCCAGATGGATGTGAACCGGAATCTCCGGTGATTTCTCGCCAATCACACCGTAAATTCCTCCAAACCGGTCCTGGCGGATACTTCCCACTACCGGTCCGGAGGAGTCGATTTTCAATGATTCGTTCAGCAAAGGAATCGTCGCCACAACGTGAGCGGGAGCGAAGGGAATTTGAGCCGGGCCCAGGAGGGCAAGCTGATGCCCACAGGCATAGAGGTCATTGCCCTGGCGATAAGTTACCGTGCAGCCCGCGTAGGCGTCGAGGTCACCTCGGACCAGAACGATGTCGATCATCGAACCGGGGGTTACATTCCTGAGGTCCGCGGCGGACGGCGTAGCGTTTGATCCGCCTACCGAGGTGAGACCGGCGGCATCCTGGGGCAGAAAACCCATCTCTTTGAACAAAGGTGTGTAGGTGGAAACCACTTGAGGGTCAAATCCGCTGAAACTCATAGGAACACGAAAGGGTTCCATGGAACTGCTGCCGGCCCATTTCTCAAGCCGTTTGGCCCACAACTCCGGACTGGCTGCGGCCGTGGGAATCCACCGCCCTTCCGCTCCATCCGGCGATAAAGCTTGCGTGCTGTACCACGGCAATGCGATGGATGCAGTCGATTCCCGGCCGCCAGACTCGGGCACGACGCTTAGCATGTCCTGGATCGGAGTGATCAGTGTATAGGGTTGCTTTGCATAGGGAAACGCCATCGCGACTGCCCCCAGCAGCTTTCCGTCGATATAGACGGGACTTCCGCTCATTCCCTCCGCCACCCCGGTCTCTTGAATGGTAGGGCCGAAAAGGCGGGCCAGAATGGCGCTGCGCCGGGGTGCGAGCACGTTCGGGAGAACGCCGACCAATTCAACCTGGAATTCCTGGATTTTGTCGCCAGAAAATATCGTGCGGCCCACTCCCTTCAAACCCGGACGCACGTCACGCAAGGGAAAGAACTGGGGATTACTCTGCGCCCACAAAGGCAGGCAGGCTAAGCTCGCTAAAAGGGTCAGCAAAATGCAGGATTGACGCAGCAACCGCACTGCGGAATTCCTCCGCTCATTCCTTCTAAGTCTAAGGTGTAAGCCGATGAAGCGTCAAGCAAAGGGCTTGTAAACTCACGATCACGTCAAAGCCCCGGTTCGCATCTCCTCCCGCGGCTATCTATGCGATAAGCGCGGAAAATCCCCTCACCCGCCTGCGGGCAGAAGCCGCTCCGTCGCTGAAGCTCTGGAGCGTAAGCGACCTTCGGTGGGCGCCGGCCCGGCCCGCGCCGGCTGGAGAAAGCGCCGGCCGCGAGCCACCCTCTCCCCTGGGAGAGGGTGCCCGACGAAGGAGGGCGGGTGAGGGGTCCTTATATCCTGGTCGCCTTTGACCTCACCCTGCCTGCAAAAGTGCCGTTACCGTCCGAACTCCAGCCTGCGGATCAAGGGTTCGGGCAGACCTGCACGGCTCATTTTTTCCTGGGTTTGAGCGAGGTTATAGGACGTCCGGTAGTAGTCGACCACCCGCGAGTCTTCATCCAGAATGGCGAACGCCGCGCGCCAATCCCCGTCGCGAGGCTGGCCCGCCGATCCTGGATTAATCAGATAGCGGGTTCCGCGCTCCAGGGGCAGCGATAGAATACAGCCGTCATCCTGATCGGGCATCTTGATCCGTTTGAGCGTACCCCCCGGGCCGAGAAGGAATCCTCCCTGATGATGCGTGTGGCCAAAGAACACAAGCTGAAGGCTTTGTTCCTTCAACGCGGGAATAGCCTCGGCAGCGCCCATGACGTACTCATCTTCGTCGCGTTCGGACCCATGAACGGCCTCGAATCCCGGAATGACCAGCGGGCCGGCTGGAAGGTTGCGAAGGTACTCGATGTGGTCAGGCGTGAGAGTCCGCTGCGTCCACACCGCAGCGGCTCGGGCGAATGGATTAAACTCGCTGGCATCAGTGATGCCACAGCAGGCCTTGTCGTGATTTCCTCGAATGACGGCGGAGGCAGCTTCGCGGGTAATGCGGGTAACCTCATTGGGGTCGGGTCCGTAGCCAACGAGGTCTCCCAGGCACACCACCCGATCATAGTTGCCCTTCGCCTCTTCGAGGCACTTCTCCAACGCTTCCAGATTAGCGTGTGGATCGCTGAGAACGAGGTAACGCATGGAAGCAAGCCAGAAACGAGAAACCAGAAATCGCTAGCGAGCCGTCAGCGATCAGCGTTCAGCCCTCAGCTTCCGGTTTCTGGCTTCTAGTTTCTGGTTTTTAAAAGGCTCCTCTTCCCAACAGCACTGCCGGAATGGTCTTGAGTAGAATTTTCCAGTCGAGCAGGGGCGACCAACGGTCAATGTACTCGAGGTCCAGCTCCATCCACCGTCTGAAATTCAGCCGGTTTCTGCCCTCAATGGCCCACAGACACGTGAGGCCGGGCTGCATGCGCAGACGGCGGCGCTGCCAGGGCTCATATTTCTGCACTTCCTCCGGCAGAGGAGGGCGGGGCCCTACAAACGACATGTCTCCCTTGAGAATGTTGAAGAGTTGCGGCAGTTCATCAAGGCTGAGCCGGCGCATCAGCCGGCCGAGCCGGGTGCAGCGAGGATCGTTCTTGATCTTGAATACGGGGCCGTCGAGCTCGTTCAGCGCCTCCAACTGTTCCCGATCGAGGTCGGCTCCCCTTTTCATGGAGCGGAATTTGTAAAGCGTAAACTTCCTGCCTCCCAGTCCACAACGCGTCTGCCGGTAAAAGATTGGACCATGCGATGTAAGCTTGACCAGAATGGACAATGTCACAAAAAACGGCGAAAGGACCGTTACCATAATGGCCGCCATCACAAAATCCAAAAGGCGCTTCAGAAGCATCAGGTATTCGTTTTCCGGAGTGGTCGAAAAGGTCAGCAGGGGCATCTCGCGCATACGTTCCAGAGAAACCTTGGACAGGGTGTGGGGGAAAAAGCTCAAGGCCAGGCGCGTTTTTACGCCCTCCTGTTCGCAAATGAGAAACGTGTTTTCGAGCTGGTCCAGTTCGTCCTTGGAGACCGTAAAGATAACTTCATCGATAACATGGCGCCGGAGCAACTGAGGCAGTTCGTGTACTGCGTAAATGGGATAAGTATGCCGCAGCACGGGAGGAGCGGCGCGAGACGGGGTTTCCGCTTGAGGCGCAACCCATGCAAACCCGGCAAGGCGCATCCCACGACGCTCGTTGGATTCTATAGCTCGTGCAATCTCGAAAGTATCGCGCGTATAGCCCACGAGCAGAAAATGGCGGCATCCTGCGAGCGAAATACGCAGACGCCCCGCCACCAGCCGGAACGCAACCATTAATACGAAGTCGAGCGACGCATACAGGACAAGAAGTGTACGGCTGATATATTCGAACTTGATGGCGAAAATCACTGCAAAAGCGCAGAGACTGGCGAGAATGGCAACCTTCAAAGATCCTGCCACCGCCCGTCGAAAGCCTTCTTCTTCCGTTTCGCGGTAAAGGCCGGTCACCCACCCTACGCCCACCCAGATTGCAACCAGCAGGGGAACGATCCAGAGGTAATTGGATATGCTATAGAGAGGCCGGATGCTACCCATATCCAGCCGGATCTGACGCGCAATCCAGAAGCTGGCGAGAGCGATCAGCGCATCAGCGAGGGCGTACAGAGATTCGATCATCCGGTTGTGACGAGAAAACATGAACCACCTTGAGCCGACGTTCAGGCGAGGCCAAGCTCGCGGCGAAGCTTTTCCGGATCGTACGGAGAACAATGGAAGACGCGTCCGTCAACTTCAAACGTAGGAACCCGCCGTTTGCCGCCGTTGAGCGCCATGATGTGATCGGCGGCGCCCAAAACCTCTTCGATATTGATTTCTTCGAAACTCAGCCCCTGCTGGGTAAGAAAGCGCTTGGCGCGCTGGCAGTCGGGGCACCAGCGAGTTGTGTACATGCGGATGTTGATGTTCACCCTCCCATTCTACCTTTTCTTTCACCGCAGAGATACCGAGGCACAGAGAAGGAGCCTTTGTTTTCCGCCCTATGGCGGAGGCTGCGGCAGGATGCGGAACCGGCGCTTTCCCTCAATACGGTAGGTTGCGAAGTCCGCGCGGTCAACCGTGAGGATGACAGAGAGAAACTCGCGTTTGGCGAGATAAACCAAGGTCGCGTCGGCGAAGTCCATAGGCCGGTCCCAGTAGCGCGACATCAAAGCGTGAATGTTGGGCAGTTCGGGGTTCTCGATCGCACCAAGAACCAGCGCTCCGGAGCGAACGAACTTCCAGGCCGCTTCCATATCTCCGCGTGCGTCACCAACCAGGTGAAACAATTCGGTGAGGACAGCCTCGGAAGTGAGTAAGGGAAGGCGGAGCTGGCGGAAGGCGTTAACACAGGGCTCGTGCCAGCGGTCGGTCCTATCCAGCAGAGCCAGAATAGCGCCGGTATCGATGAGACCGTCAGCGGGCATGGTGATGGCGCAGCCGATGGCGGAGCGTCTGACGGGCGGTCTCAGCACGACGAGGGTTGCCGCCCGCCAAGACCCCGAGGCAACGCGCGGCACCGGCGTGAAGTCTGCGCTGCATGCTCGCCTCTGTGGTATCTCCGCCGCTCTTCTTGAGCCAGTCGCAGACGGCCATGTCAAGGATCGTCGAAACGGTCGTCTTGCGGGCCCGCGCCGCACGCTCCAAGTCAGCCTTGACTTCCGCCGAGACACGCCAGCTATACACTTCTGTCTTCATGCATTACACTGTAATACATCGAATGGAAAATGTCCAAGAAATATCCAGGATTTGAGGTGGCGGTTCGGGCCTTGGAGCTCACTGGGTTGTAAGTATAGAATCGGAGCATGCGTTTTGAATGGGACTCCGCCAAGGCTGCGAAGAACCTGCGCAAGCATCGGGTCTCGTTTGAGGAAGCTTCAACTGTTTTCTACGATCGGTTGGCGGTGACGGGCGCCGACCCTGACCATTCGGAAGGTGAGGAAAGGCTGGTCACCTTTGGCATGTCGCCCGCCGGTAAGCTCCTGGTCGTATCGCATACGGAGCGTGGTGAAACAATCCGCATCATCAGTGCTCGCCGCGCAACTCACCATGAAAGGCAAATTTATGAAGAAGGCTAAGTCCACATCTGATGAACTCCGCTCCGAGTACAAACGCTCCGACTTCAGAAAACTTGAGCGAGGTAGGTATTACGAGAGAATTCGGGCAAGCTCTAACGTGGTTGTTCTTGACCCTGAGATTGCGGCGATCTTTCCAAACTCAGCCGTTGTCAATAAAGCGCTGAATTCTCTGGTCGAAGTGCTGGAGAGCGTATCGGGCTTAACTTCCGGTTCCATCCGGTCGGCACGCTCTACGCGATCTCACAAACCGCCTTCGTAGCGGCAAAGAAAGTCAAATCGGCGACAGAGACTTAGCCGCCCATGGCATCTATATGGGGACGGAGGAGTGCTATGAATATTTCAAGGAGGGATCTGTGCTTGCTGTGGCCCGCGCTGTTGGCAGCGCCACAGTCCTCGCCCGGGGGAGATGCTGTACTTCCGGCGAAGATATTCCCGTTTGCGAGCCTGACTCCGCACCGCCATGATGGCAGCGAGTCGTGGCCGGTGCTCGATGGTGAGACGCACTCGGACTTCCACATCGAGTTGCACGAAACCGAGCTTGAACCTGGCGCGCGGCCCCATCCGCCCCATCGCCACGTCCATGAGGAGATATTTCTGATCCGCGAAGGGACGGTCGAGGTTACGCTGGCCGGAAAGAGCACAGACATCGGTCCTGGCTCCGTGGCCTACGTTGCGTCAAACGTGCTGCACGGGATCGTCAACAGGGGTGATGTTAACGCCTCCTACTTCGTCATCGCCCTGGGAACAGACCGGCTGTGGTAGGGAGGACCTGCGTTTTTTGCAGGTCCGCGGCATGTATCCCCGAAACTCGCGAAAAGCTGCAGACTCTCTGAAATGCGAGAGTCTGGGCTACCCCGCTTACCCCTCACCCGGCCTCCTTCGTCGGCCACCCTCTCCCAAGGGAGAGGGCTGAGATTGCGAACAGCAATAAGGCTAAGCTTTCTGCTTTGCGGCTTCAATCCGCGCCAGCGAACGTTGCAAGGCGGTTTGCTGAGGCTCCGTTTGTTCGTCTGAAGGATGCTGGCGTAATTGTTCTTCGGCCTGTCGTTTCGCCCGCTCCGCGCGTTCAACGTCAATATCTTCGGCCATCTCCGCCGCTTGGGCCAGCACCGTCACCCGTCCCGGGAGCACTTCGGCAAATCCTTCGAGTACGGCCATATATTTTGTTTGGCCTCCATGGTCGTAGAAGAGAACGCCATTCGCCAGCTCGGAGATGAGTGGCGCGTGGCCGGGCAGTGTTCCCAGCCGTCCGTCCTTGCCGGGAAGGGAAACAGCAGTTGTCCGTTCCGAGACCACCGGGCGTTCAGGAGTGACCACCCGAAGCTCGATTTCAGTGGGTAACGCTTCGTCGGGCATAATGAAGCACTCAGCTTTCAGCCGTCAGCTTTCAGCGTAGCGGATACCGCGCTGCAAGGTCGTAACGGCTTATTTTCCTGGCGAGCTTTTTGAGTACCCTCTCACCCGCCTGCGGGCAGGAGCCGCTCCGTCGCTGAAGCTCTGGAGCGTAAGCGACCTTCGGTGGGCGCAGGCCGCGAGCCACCCTCTCCCCCAAAGGGGCGAGGGCAAAGTGTCTTGCGGCTCTGCCGCGCGGCGTTGCCTACCTTTCCATGGTCTTCGCCTTTTCGAGGACCTCGTCGATTGAGCCGACCATGAAGAAGGCCTGTTCGGGAACCGAATCGTGTTTGCCTTCAACGACCTCTTTAAAGCTGCGAATGGTGTCTTCGAGTTTCACGTATTTCCCCTCCAGCCCTGTGAATGCCTCGGCTACGAAGAAAGGCTGCGAGAGAAACTTTTGAATCTTGCGCGCTCTCGCCACGGTCAGCTTATCCTCATCGGATAACTCGTCGATGCCCAGAATGGCGATGATATCCTGCAGGTCTTTGTATTTTTGGAGGATCGCTTTGACTGATTGAGAAACGTTGTAGTGGTCCTCTCCAACAATACGCGGGTCAAGGATGCGAGAGCCGGAAGCCAGCGGGTCGACGGCGGGGTAGATGCCCAGCTCGACGATCTGGCGGGAGAGCACCGTGGTAGAGTCGAGATGCGCGAAAGTTGTAGCCGGCGCGGGATCGGTTAAATCGTCCGCGGGCACGTAAACCGCCTGCACGGATGTCACGGATCCTTTTTTTGTGGAGGTGATCCGTTCCTGGAGCTCGCCCATCTCCGTTGAAAGATTGGGCTGATAGCCGACGGCCGACGGCATGCGACCGAGAAGCGCCGAGACCTCCGAGCCAGCCTGAGTAAACCGGAAGATGTTATCGATAAAAAGCAACACGTCCTGGCCTTCGACGTCCCGGAAATATTCTGCCACGGTGAGTCCCGTCAGGCCCACGCGGAGGCGCGCTCCCGGCGGCTCGGTCATTTGACCGTAAATGAGAGCAGCCTTGGACTGATCCGCATGGCCCGGCTTGATGACTCCTGATTCCGTCATTTCCAGCCACAGGTCGTTGCCTTCGCGAGTGCGCTCGCCGACGCCGGCAAACACGGAGTATCCGCCGTGCTGCTTGGCGACGTTATTGATGAGCTCCATGATGACGACGGTCTTGCCCACGCCCGCGCCGCCGAACAGACCGATCTTGCCGCCCTTCAGGAAGGGCTGGATGAGGTCGATGACCTTCACGCCGGTCTCAAACATTTCGGCCGTCGTGGCCTGCTCGTCGAAGGCGGGCGCCAGGCGATGGATCGGCAGCTTCTCTTTGTATTCGATCGGGCCGAGCTGATCGACTGGCTGTCCGATGACGTTCATCACGCGACCCAGCGTGCCGCGGCCCACGGGCACGGAGATCGGCCCGCCCTGATCGATGGCTTTCATGCCGCGCACCATGCCGTCCGTGGGCTGCATGGCGACGCAGCGCACGCGCCCTTCGCCCAGGTGCTGCTGCACTTCGAGAATGACGTTGATCGGGTCGGGAACCTTGAAGCCGTCGTCGACGACTTTGACGGCTTCGTAGATCGGGGGCAGAGAGCCTTCGGCGAACTGCACGTCCACCGCCGGTCCCGCAACTTGAATGACATGTCCTACGTTGTCTGGCATAAAACCTCAAACCTCGGCTTTTGGCTCTTAGCTTTGCTTTTAGCTTGAACCCTATTGTGCAAGCATCTGATTCTCAGTCGCCACACTGCTAACTTATGCGGCCAGCAATATCGTCAAAATATTCTCGAAAAAGCTAATCGCTAAGAGCTTCCCCTCACATTGCCGCGGCGCCGCTGACGATCTCGATGATCTCCT
>JASHOS010000194.1 GCA_030040995.1 Terriglobia bacterium
CTTTTCGGTAAAATGGCACGTACTTTCCTGCGACATATTCGGGTCCACTCGTGGGAGGAACTCCGCGACCGCATCCGGAAAGGCATCGAGGAGATAAACGCCGATCCGGTGGTTCATCGGTGGAAGACATTCGAGGCGCTCACCGCCCTCACTCGATAATAGGATATAGTTCAATGAAACGTTATACTAGCTTTTTCTATTTCTCATTTTTCCGTTGCTCACACTCTCAAGCCCTCCCCTGAACGCCGATTCCGCAACGAACGAAGTCTTAATCCATCTCTCAAAGGTGAAACAAGCCTATGCTGACAGAAACTGGACGACTGCAGCCACAGAGTAAGAATGAAGTGGTTAACCTCGATCGCGATAATGCGCCTGCGTTCGCTCGCTTGGGCTTGGCGAACGTATTCCGCCAGGTCGGCAAGCTGGGGATCGAAAACGTCGAATCCCAAATCCCTTGCTAAGCGAAGGCGGCAGAGATTCAGCTCGCAAATCACGACGTTCGCTCGCCAGAGGCGTGGCTCGAGTAGCTGACAAGCACGGTAGGATGAGAAACGCTTCCCGCGGCGCGGCATTTACAACAGTGGCGTTGCAGTACTCGGCACAAGCTTTTAGCCGCCTTTCATCGTTAAGATTGTACGAAGGCCAACAATAGGAACCATGGTGTCTGTGACGCACAGATCAGCAGTCGTTGCGATTGCCGCAATCGTCGTAAGCTTGTTCGCGCCGTTGCCCATTTCGCAAACGGCGCACGCCACAGATCAGGTCGCCCAACGTAGCCAGCATCGGCGAGCACCCGATTTCACGCTCACGGGCATCGATGGTCAGAAAGTGAGCCTGAAGAAATATCGCAGGGAGGTTGTATTGGTCAACTTCTGGGCTGCCTGGTGCGTGCCCTGCCGAGCCGAGATTCCGAGATTCCGATACTCATCAATATGGAAACGCGATATCATTCACAGGGGTTTCAGATTATCGGCGTTGCCATGGACGACGACCCTCAGCCGGTACGGAGAATTCTCAAAACGCTTCCCGATCAACTACCCCCTTGTAATGGCCGATCAAAGAATAGCTGGCCTTTTCGGAGGCGTACCGTTGCTTCCTACGACTTTTCTGATCGGGCGAGACGGCCGGATTGCGGACACCGTCTATGGCGCAATCAGTCCGGCGCGTTTCGCTCCCGAAGTCGAGGCAGCACTCTCGGCTAACCCTCGCCAGAACGTAAGACGCTCCCCGCCGGGCGAGTCCCCAAGCACACCGTGACGGGGAAAACCCTCCTACAGCGCCCTTAACCTTCAAGAACAGAAAGACACAAGGTAAAAACACTTAGAAGCTGTGAATTAACCGAAAAACCGCAGATTTGGTCTCCGTAACTGACAGAAAACAGGCATACAGAAAATCCAAAATTCAATTTATTCACACGTTCTCGGTTTCGAACTCGCAACCACTGTAGCGCCGGCATCTTGGCGGCGCTACGCGCCTGAGAAGACTGAGGGATTACGACACAAGTCCATTTTTCGCATGTAGATTTTCCGCTGCAGAGTTTTTCCCTGTAGAGTTTTTTCCGTAGAGCTGTAGAGCTTTCTCCGCTGTTGTACCTCCGTGATAATGTCCTCTTTTGTCCTCGATAGAAATGTCCCTAATCTGATCTCCGAAAGGAGATCAGATTGGGAAGAGCGGCAATGAGCAAGAGGGAATTGGGAAGAGTGGAAGTACTGGGTCGAGTCCGGAGTAAGCAGTTGCGGTTGGTGGACGCAGCGGTGCTGATGGGGGTGGGCTACCGGCAGACGACGCGGCTGTGGGGGCGATATCGGGAGGAGGGGGCAGCGGGGCTGAAGCACCGCAGTGCAGGGCGGCGGTCGAATCGCGCGTACGCGGAGGCGTTCCGGCGGAAGGCGCTGGGGCTGGTGCGGGAGAAGTACGGCGGGGCAGTAGGAGAGCGGTTTGGCCTCACGTTGGCGGCAGAGCACCTAGGGTCGGAGGACGGGATGGAGCTCGATGCCGAGACGCTGCGGCGATGGATGCTGGCGGAAGGGTTGTGGAGCCGGGAGCGGAGGCGACGGCGGCATCGGCGGCGGCGGGAGCGCAAGGAGCACTTCGGCGAGCTGGTACAGATGGACGGAAGTTTTCACGCCTGGCTGGAGGAGCGTGGTCCGGGCGGGTGCTTGATGGACTTGGTCGATGACGCCACGAACGTGACGGTGGCGCGGCTGGGGGAGGAAGAAACGATCTGGGCGGCGGCGGGGGCGTTGCGTGCCTGGATTGAGCGCTATGGGGTGCCGCTGGCGCTGTACGTGGACTGGAAGAATCTGTACCGGCGGGTGGCCACGCCGAAAGAACGGCTCAAGGGGGAAGAGCCGGTGACACAGTTCGGACGCATATGCGCGAAGCTGGGGATCGAGTTGATCGCGGCCAGCTCGCCGCAGGCGAAGGGGCGAGTGGAGCGAATTCACGGCACGCACCAGAATCGGCTGGTGAAGAAGCTGCGACGGCGCGGAATCGGGACTCACGCTCAAGCCAATGCCTACCTGGAGGGGGAGTATCTGCCGGAACACAACCGGCGCTTTGCGCGAGCGGCAGGGAGGCCGGAGGATTACCATCGGCGGGTGCCGAAGGCAGCCGAGTTGGACAAGATCTTCCGGCGGGAGAGCGAGCGCACGATCAGCGAGGATTGGGTGGTGCGGTATGCGAACCGGTTCTTCCAGCTCGAGCCCCAAAGTGGGCACTACGCGCCGAGCAAGGGGGAGGTGCTGGTGTGCGAGGCGCAACACGGAAGCTTGAGGATCGAGTACCGAGGCCGGGCGCTGCGGTGGCGCGAGATTCCGGCCCCCACCAAGGCGAGCGTTCAAGAGGCTACCGATCCGGGCTCGGAGACAGTCCGTTCGGCCCCGCGCCTGGCGAAGCGGAAGTGGGTGCCGCCGGCGGACCATCCGTGGAGGCGGGCGGGGTATCGAGCCGTGCAGCGAGGGGTGTCGCTGCCGCCGTCCATCGTTACGCCGCTGTCGTTGGCCTTGCCCTCCGCTTCGCCCTAAACGCTCGCCCTTCGGGCTCGCAGGGCTTCGCTTCGGGCAAGGCCAACGACAAAGAACAAAGACACAAAGAGAAAGGGACATTTCTAAAGAGGCTTGACAGTAGAGCTTTTTCCGCTTGACAAACGCGCGCGGAGGAGGTATATAGTTTTTGTGAAATGGTGGTTTTGCATTGCGAAACAGTATTGCTACAGAGAGTGTACTAGACCACAGTACGGGAGAGAAGCCATGGAAACAGGCCGTTCAGCTTTAAGGTTTTTGCTTCTGGTCTCTATGGGCCTTCTGTTAACTGTCGGAGCGAGGAGTCAGACGGTCAACGGAAGCTTCCGGGGTACGGTCAAGGACCAAAGCGGAGGGGTCATTCCGGGCGCGGTAGTCACCGCAACGAATACCGCTACGGGTGTTGCACGGGAAGCAAAGACGAATTCCACGGGCAGTTATGTGCTGCCTGATATGGCTCCTGGGGTATACAGCGTTAAAGTATCTTTCACAGGGTTCAGCACGCTACAGAATCGCGACGTGACCTTACTCGTGAACCAAATAGCAACCTTGGATTTCGTGTTAAGGCCAGGGGTGCCGAAGCAAGAAGTGACGGTACAGGCTCAGGCTCCGTTGGCAAATCTGACCGATTCGACCGTCTCTACAGTCATCGGATCCCAACAAGTTGTTCAGCTTCCGCTGAACGGCCGGCAGTTTACTCAATTGATCCTGTTGTCTCCAGGCGCGGCCCCCGAGGGCAGCCCCCAGCAAAGCGTTTTTGAGATCCACACTTCTTATGGAGGCATCAGCCCCGCAGTGAACGGAAACGGTCCGGAAATGAACAATTTCACAATCGATGGAGTGGAAAATAACGAGCTATTCTTCAACTTCCCGGCCGTCAATCCGCCACCGGATGCCATCCAAGAGTTTAATGTGCAGACGGACATGTCCAGTGGCCAATACGGGCAAGGTGGCGGGGCAAATGTTAATGTTGTAACGAAAAGCGGAACCAATCAATTTCATGGGGACGCATGGGAATTCCTCCGCAATACCGGCCTGGATGCTCGGAATTTTTTCAGCCCTACCGTCAGCACCTACCATCACAACCAATTTGGCGGCACTTTTGGCGGCCCGATCAAGAGAGACAAAGCGTGGATATTTGGCTGGTATGAAGGCTTTCGAGAGTCCCTCGGCTCTACGATACTAGGGTTAGTCCCCACGGCGGCACAATTGAACGGTGATCTCGCCGGGCTTCCTCAGATCTATAATCCATACACAACTACTCAAATCGGAACGGATGCACAAGGTAGCCCCATTTTTTCGCGGGCTCCATTTCCCAATAACCAGATACCGTCATCAATGCTAAATTCCGCAGCTTTAGCAGTTGCAAAATTTGTGTACCCGGCCCCGAACTATTCCGCCTCGGGTGTCAACTACGTTGATTCGGAGCCCGAAGTAACAAACACCGACAACTTTGGAATACGAATCGATGCAGCCGTGAACGAGAAAACAACGCTCTTCGGCCGTTTTGCCTGGGATCACGGGACCAGGGTAGTCCCCAGTGGCATTCCGAGTGAACCGACTAATCAGGTGCAGCTAGGCGCTCAGCAGGTTCTTGGATTAACACACACCTTTAGCCCAACAACGGTTTTGGATGTGCACGCTCAATACCTGCGCACCAATATCGGATTGTTTGGCAACTTCCCTCCGGTAAGCTTCCTCGAAACTAATGGGTTGCTCACGGATTGGCCAGCGGAAACGGGGCTGAGACCCGTAATGCCGAGTATGTCCATAGCGGGCATAGAGGGTGTTCCGGGCGTGTCACAAAGCGAGCCGGGTGACCCTATCAATAATTGGGAGATAAGCAGCTCGCTGACTAAAATCGTCGGCAAGCACACCTTGAACGCCGGCGGCAGCGTGTTACACACCTGGGTTCTTGATAACTGCACGTATGCCAGCGGCGATTTTGATAACCTTCCGACAGATAACCCACAAAATTCGACCACCACTGGGGCCGGTCTCGCCAGTTTTCTGCTTGGGCTTCCCTCGGGCGCTTCGGATTTGCGGGGAACAGCCCTTTTGGAGGAACACGGGAATTACTACGGAGGGTACTTTGATGATGTGTGGAAATCCACCCCCAACTTGACCGTGACGCTGGGTCTTCGGTACGACTATGCGTCTCCATTCATAGCAACTAACGATGCAGCCCTAGACTACGCCCACAGCACCGCGAGTCACACGGTTTGGTTAGATACCGGCAAGAATCCTTTGACTGGCGCGCCTCCTAATGCTCCGTCAGGGATATTTCCGCCCGCCCGCGACAATTGGGGACCAAGAGTTGCTTTCGCTTACCGGCTGCCGCACGATCTTGTAATCCGATCTGGTTATGGCATTTTCTATGATTTTAATCAATCAAATGTTCAGAACCAGCAAACTTTTATGGGGCAGTGGCCGTATGGACTTCCGGACATAATTCCCTCCGGCATCAACGTCCCGGCGGTCGGCGCCCTCTTGCCTGATCATGTCTTAGGAGTTAACGTATTTCCTCCGTTCGTCCCTAGCGTAACCCCTCCTTCAAATCCTGGGTTTGCTGCGGATCCCACCAACTACGATAGACCCTCCGTGCAGGACTGGGACTTCGGAATAGATAAGTCGTTTGGGAACGACTGGATGATTTCAGCCACTTATTTGGGGAACAAAGGAACGCATACTGTTATGAACCCTTACCTGAACACAGCCATCAGTCCCGGGCCGGGCAATCCTCAGCTTCGGGCGAGACTGCCTCAGTTCGCGCCGTTTATTGTTGTTGGGGATTGGGGGAATTCGACTTTCGAAGCCGGGGAACTGGAAGTCGAGCGGAGGTTTTCTCATGGTTTAACTTTATTGTTTTCCTACACCCACAGCAAGTACATAGATTACGATGATTCTGCGAACTCCGCTGAGACCATCCAAGATGGCTTGGATTTTGATGCTGATCGAGCGGTTTCCAATTACGACGTTCCTGAAAATTTTGTCAGTAGTTTCGTGTACAACCTCCCGTTTGGGGCCGGCGGTCGCTATCTGAACAGCGCAAAATGGGTATCGAAGTACCTGCTCGGGGGATGGCAAACCACAGGAATCCTGACTCTTCATAGCGGCTTTCCGTTTCCAATCACCGTTCCCTCCGACAACGCAAACATAGGCACTACTGAGCAAAGGCCTACGCTCATCGGGAAACTCCTCCCACCCGGCTTTCAACAGAACGTACAGCACTGGTTTAATACCTCGGCGCTCACGGAGGTGCCTTACACGTTTGGTAATTTAGGGCGAAACGTGTTACGGGCGGACGGTACGCAAAACCTGGATTTCGGGCTCTTCAAGAGAATCCACCTAACTGAAAGTAAGAGCGTTCAGTTTCGTGCCGAGTTCTTTAACTTGTTCAACACGCCTATCTTTGGGCCACCTGACGACGTATACGGTGACCCAACTTTCGGACAACTGCTATCCGCGGGGAATCCCAGGTTTGTTCAGTTTGGATTAAAGCTTTTCTTCTGACTGAGGAGGATTATGGCAAGGCTGACGCTCCAGCAGCAGCTTCAATACAAAGAATTGGGATACTACTTCCCGGTGCCGGTCCTTCAAGATTCCGAGGTTATGCAGTTCCGATCATTTTTCTTCGATTACCTATCGGCGAACAGAGAGCGTCTCAAGCAGCTTCCCATGCGCAAGCAATACCTCGTGTTTTCACAAACACACGCGGTGCTTCGTTGGGTATATCGAATCGTATCGCACCCGAATGTCCTGGACGCCGTGGAGAGCGTTCTCGGACCAAACTTGCTCGTTTGGGACACTGGTTGGTTTTCGAAAATGCCCGGTGAAGGAAAATATGTGGCCTGGCACCAGGACTCGCTCTATTTCGGGCTCCATCCGCCCCATCTCACAACAGCTTGGATAGCACTGACTGAAAGCATCCCAGAAAATGGCTGCTTGCGCGTAATCCCACGCTCGCACGAGCGCGTCTTTTCACACAGAGAAACGGAAAGTCAAGGTAATCTCCTGTCTCGCGGGCAGGAGATCGCTGTCGAGGTACATGAGTCTGAAGCCGTCGACTTAAATCTAAAGCCAGGACAGCTGTCGCTGCATCATGTCGGGATAGTGCACGGATCCAACGTGAATGGGTCGGATATACCTAGGATAGGGCTTGCTGTTCGATATCTCACGCCTGACGTGACCCACCAAGGCTCACCGCAGCAGTTCGCGATGCTGGTCCGTGGCGAGGACAACCTCGGTCATTTTGAGCTCTTGCCTCCCCCAGGGGGAAATGGCGTTTCCATCGGAAGCTCAATTCAAGCAAAAATCTTAGAAAGAATGGGGCTGGATGCCTAATCTTGGCCATTAGGAGAGCATACACGTGCGCCGGAGGGACTTTATCGCATCGTCCGTTGGAGGTTTAATGGGGGCGGTACTCGATCCCCAGCTAAGCGTACCGCACCCTAATCCTTTGGAGTCCAGGAGCCGGGGCGAGTGGCACCCTCGGGGCGGCTACGCGGTCTATGCCGTCCCGCATTCGCACCAGTCGCTCGAGTGGTTTTGGAGCTTCGACCAGCAGAAGGCCCTATCGATCAAAGATTTTCGCGCCGCGCTGGAAATACTTAAGAAAGATCCACACTATGCTTTCACCCAGGATTACAAGATACTTCTGAAGATTTTTTGGGAGGCTCTTTCGGATTCAGATAAAGGTTTCTTTCGCCAAGTGATCAAGGAGGGCCGATTCGAGGTCGCGACGGGCATGTATGGCCAGCCCGACCTGCAAGCCCCTGACTTCGAATCGTTGACACGGCAATTCCTTTTTGAAAAGCGCTGGGAAGAAGAGGTTCTGGGAGCGAGAATATCGACCTCCTGGAACATAGATGTTTACGGTCATCCTCCTCAGATGCCGCAAATGTTTCATAAGGCGGGAATTTGGTACTACGTGTTTATGCGTGGTGTCCTGCCCTCACTCCAGAACTCCGTGAAAAGTCCTTTTTATTGGAAGTCTCCGAGTGGGGATAAAGTTCTGTCATATTGGCTTTCGAGTACTTATGCGTTAAACACGAAAGATCCGACGCGGCCTGGCCCCCTGGGACCGCCTCTTAAAGGTGTTGGTTGACCATAATGTGGAAGGGAACGATAAAATCATGCTCCCTTGGGGGCGCGATTTTTATGATCCCGATCAGACTTCCGACCAAATAGAGTTGCTTATTCGTAAATCGGCTGAAGAGCTTGGGATACCGATTAAATCTGTCACCGTAACCACTCCGAGCCACTACTTTCGGGATGTCGAAAACAGTGCTGTGTCTTTGCCGACCTACACCTATGATTTTAATCCGCCCCTGTTGATCGAGGACCTGAGAGGACAGTACGGGGAGCGACCGGCGGACAAGCTGGCGGAGCGGCAGGTCGAGGAGAGGCTAGAGTCTAGCGAGAAGTTCTCATCGATTGCTGGCTTCTACGGTCAATCTTATCCTATTGAGCAGCTCCAGTCGGCATGGGTGAAGGTATTGTTCAACCAGGAACATGACCAAGTACCTGGAAGCCATCCCGATGACGTTGACAAGGAGACGATGAGCCGATACCACGGAGCCTTAGAAGCAGGGAGGGTCACTTTGAATGAAGCCCTGTACAACCTATCCCGGAAGGTGGATACGTCAAAATATGGCGACTTTCCTTTCCTTGTTTTCAACTGCCTTTCTTACCCGCGCACCGAGGTTGTTCACTACGAACCGGCTGTAAGCCTCTATAAGGACACGTCAGGCAGTGAAACCACCAACTTTCGCATCTTAGACGACTTGGGAAACGTGCAGCCTTTCTGGCTGGTGTCGGGCTCGCACTATAGTAGATTCCTAAGCATGGCTGTCGTGGAGTTCATGGCCACAGTCCCGGCGCTCGGGTACGGCCTGTATCGAATCGAGAAAATGGAAGGGCAGGCACAGCCTCAAAGATGGCGCCTCGCAAATGAGGAAATTAGCAACAGGTTCTTTGTTCTACACCTTGATCGCACGACGGGGTTGATCTCCAGCCTTGTGGATCGCCGGAGTGGGAGAGAGCTACTGAACACCACGCATTACGGCGGAAACGAGGTGGTGCTGAAGGAAGAGAAAAATCCGGAGTTAGAAGGTCCGATCCATTTCACGGGAGATGAAATCCGTACCCGAGGGATTCAGCCGGATTGCATCGAGCAAATTGACCATCCCTTAGGCATTCGGCTCCGCGTCCAGAAGCCCTTCCTTGGCGGTTTGCTCACGCAGGAGATTGCCCTGTTCAACGAGTTACCACGCATTGATTTTAAAGTTAAATTATTAGGCTTTCCGGGCCACGACGGCATGTTAATGGTTGTCTTCCCGCTGCGAGGTGGCGCCACAATGGAGAGCTATTATGAGATCAATAACGCCGTGATACAGCGTCCCAATGGCATCTATGGGGGGCAAACTTGGGCCGGGTTACAGGATTCAAGTGGAGGAGTCGCAATCCTGAATCAGGGAACGAGTGGTTACCAGATCGAGAACGGCAATATTAACCTCATTTTGCTTCGCTCTGTCACGCACTACCAATTCTACTATTCCCCGAAGGCTTCAGAGGCCGGGAGCCACGAGTTCAACTACAGCTTGTGCTCGTATCAAGGTAATTGGAGTGATAGCGTGGTTACGGAACAAGCTCACAGCTTTAATAGCCCCTTAAGAGTGATCACAACGGGCACTCACCCGGGGTCACTGCCACCGAAGCAGGGCTTCCTGTCGGTAGAAAGCGGTCACTTCGAAGTGACCGCGCTGAAAAAGGCAGAGCAAGGTGACGATCTGATTCTGCGAGGCTATGAGATCAAGGGAAAGGGGGAAACTGTCCGCCTGCGCATCGGACTTCCGGTTCTTGAAGCTCACCTTGCGGACTTACTTGAGCGTGGGGGTGAGGAACTTCCTGTGCGGCAGAATCGCATTGAGTTTCAATGTCGGCCATTCGAATTCATCACAATGAGACTTCGGGTGGAGCACGACCAGATTTCGTAGCCCGACCGTTACCTCCATCGCTGCTGTGGTCCCAGGGTGGTTTAGGCACAACAAATCATGTGGCACCGGTCGGTATTTATCGGCTCCGTGAGTTTGTTCGCCTGTTTGAGCATGGCGGCTTCCGGCTACTGCTTTCAACAGGGGCTGGGCTATGCTGAGCAGCTTGTTCGTCAAGGCCGGTTCGCGGCTGCGGAAGGGGAATATCTAAAGATTCTCCGTTCGAGCCCAAGGTCTTATCTAGCTTATAATGACCTCGGCTTCTTATACATGAATCAGAAGCGCTATCCGCTCGCCTGTCGTCAGTTTGCCCAAGCTGCTCAGCTTGCTCCGCAATTACCGGCGATTCAACAAAATTTTGGGATGTGTCTGTTTCGAATTAACAGGCTCTCCGACGCGATTCAAGCACTACAAAAAGCTGAAGACCTTGATCCGCACAATCTGAAAACGCGCTATCTGCTCGGCTATTCACTCCTCTTCATGGGACATCCTAAGGAGGCGGGCGAGCAGCTTGAGTACGTCCACGAGCATAAGCCCTCGGACGCAGACACGCTTTACGATCTAGTGCGGATCTATCGATCGCTAAAAGAAAATCAGAAGGCCATCAATGCGTTTCAAGAGCTTGTACGGTCTCATCCCAATTCTGTTTTTGTTCATATCCTCATGGGCGAATCTTACGACTTGCAAGGGAAAGACAACCTAGCGATGGGGGAGTATAGAGAGGCTATTTCGCGCGCGCCAGATATGCCAAGGCTCCACTTTGATTTGGGCTTCTTGCTATGGGCAGAAGGCCGGGCCGACAAAGCGAAAATAGAATTCACCAGGGAACTCAAAATCGACCCGAATTTTGCGCCGGCTTTCTATTACCTTGGTCGGATTGCATTAGATCAAAACGCGTATACGGAGGCGGAGCAATTATTCGAGCAAACCCTTGCCCAAAACCGTGGATGTATCGACGCTTATGTCGGTTTGGGAGAGACTTACAGTCGAGAGGGAGACTATCCGAAGGCGCTGCTTCAATTTGACCAAGCCGTTCGGCTTGACCCTATGGCATCCGACGTCCATTATTTATTAGCTTCAACCTATCGTCGCCTGGGCGATAACGCTAAAAGCGTTTCCGAGATGCGAGCATTTCAGCGGTTAGCCAGAAATCAGACGCTTCCCCATGTTGGGGAAAGCAGGCGTGTGCGACGTTTAACCAAGACGTGCATGCGTCTGGGTTTTTGATGCAAGCGTCCCTGATATGTTCAAGCTTGGGGATAGCAAGTATTTTGACCGCCGAATAAAGCTCTTGCGTGGCACCACGGCGCCAAGGCTGCTTTTCTTTAGGAGAGAATATCTCTAAAAGGTCCCGGAGGATAGGAGTGACAAACTCATTTTCACGACGCCGGTTCCTCGGATATGCGGCGGCGGGCATGGGCGTTCTCTGCGGGGAACCGGATGTTTCCTCACTCTCGTCGCCGCCGGGCGGATATACGATTTATGTTACTCCTCACTCTCACATTGACATCGAGTGGTACTGGACCTACGACAAGACACAGATCCTTGCTATTCGAATCCTCCGGCAGGCTCTCGAGATGCTGAAGAGCGACCCGCACTATGCGTTCACGCAGGATCAAATGACAGCATTGAAGCCCTTCTGGGATGGTCTTTCTGAAGCGGACAGGGATTTTCTGCGACGCATCATCCAGGAAGGGCGTTTTGAGGTGGCAACGGGAACGGTTCTGCAGCCGGACATCGCAGAACCGGATTATGAATCTCTGACGCGGCAGTTTTTGTTAGGGAAACCTTGGTTGGAAAGTACGTTGGGAGCAAATGTTGTCACTTCCTGGAACATCGATACGTATGGCCACACTCTTCAAATGCCACAGCTCAGTCGACAGGCAGGGCTCCGGTATTTTGTCTTTATGCGCGATGTACTTCCGTCGCTTCAGGCATCTGTCAGAAGCCCGTTTTACTGGCAAGGCGCCGACGGGACCAGGATACTTGCGTATTGGCTGTCCGGCACCTACGGAGTAAATCCGCAAAATCCGGCGCCGGCGCTGAAAACATTTATTCAGCACAATACCGATGGAAACGACAAGGTGATGCTCTTGTGGGGGGACGACCTCTATTTCCCAAATCAACCTTCCGGGGAGATGGAGAATTTGGTGCGGAAGGCAGGTACGGAAATCGGAGTACAAATAAAGTCCGTTATCGTGACAACTCCGCGACGTTATTTTGAGGATATCCAGAAGAGCGGGATCCGCTTGCCCACATATACTTACGATTTCAATCCTCCCTTGTTCATTGAGGACTTACGAGGCCTGTACGGGGAAAGTCCGGCAGGTAAGATCGCCGAGCGGCATTCCGAAGAAACGCTTGAGTCTGCCGAGAAGTTTTCGAGCGTCGCCAGCTTCTACGGACAATCCTACCCTAAAGAAGCGTTCCGGACGGCATGGTGGAATGTCCTGTTCAACCAAGATCACGACGTCCTGCCCGGGAGCCATATTGATGCCGTCGAGACGGAGATGATGAGCCGCTACCACGGAGCGATTCAAACAGGTCGGGCTGCGCTGGCCCGCTCCATGTACGGCTTATCCAGACAGATCAACACATCGAGAGCCGGTGACTATCCGTTCCTGGTTTCCAACGCACTTTCCTTCGCCCGCACCGAACTTGTCCGCTATGAACCGTTATTCAAGGAGGCTGCTGAGAACTTTCGCATTTTGGACCCGGACGGAAAGCCGGTCATTTTCAGGCTTGTTGATGCTTCGCGTTGGGAAAAGAACGGGCCGCTAAGTATGGGGGTTGTCGAATTTGTCGCGCCCCGCATACCTTCAATGGGCTACCGCCTCTATCGAATCGAAGGTATGGGGGGGACAGCCCGAGCGCCCCAATGGCGCACTTTGTCCGAGGAGATTTCAGGCAATCACTATCGCCTTCGTCTGGACCCCGAGAGGGGTATCATTTCGAGCCTCGTAGACAGGCGAAGCGGGAAGGAACTATTGAGCACTGAGAAGTACGGGGGCAACGAGCTGGTCTTTGAAGAGGAACATGACCCTGACAATGAAGGCCCAATACATTTCACAGGAAAGGAGATTCGCTGCGGGGAGTTTCGCCCGGACTCTATGGCGGAACTGACCGATGATCTGGGTACCACGATCCGAATCGAAAGGCCTTTTTTAGGCGGACGCCTTCTTCAGCAAATTGATCTTTATAATGAGATCCCTCGGATAGATTTCGTCGCAAAACTTGCCGGTTTTCCTGGTCACGATGGCATGTTGATGGTTGCTTTCCCACTACGGTTCAGCGGGAATAGCAATAATATCTACGAAACGAACAATACCGTGACCCAGCGGCCGGATGGCATCTATTATGCGCAAACATTTGCCGGCGCGGAGGGGGTGGACCGCGGCGTGGCCATCCTGAACCGGGGAATGGGTGGCTACCAGACACAAAGGGGGCTGGTGAAGCACATCCTTCTTCGGTCGATCACGAACTTCAAAGGGTACTACTGCCCGACGGCGGCCCAGGCTGGAAGCCACACGTTTGAATACAGCTTATATTCCTACGAAGGAGGATGGGCCGGGAGCGGCCTCATCGCACAAGCGCACAGCATCAATAGTCCACTAAGGGCTATGGCCACCGACTCGCATCATGGTTCTCTCGCGCCGGAACATAGCTTCCTCACAGTAGAAGCCGGAAGCTTTGAGGTTACGGCACTTAAGAAAGCCGAGGACGGTGACGGCTTCATTCTGCGGGGGTACGAGACCGAAGGGAAATCAGAGCCGGTCCGGCTCCGTCTGCGCGTCGCCGTCAACCGGGGCTGGGTGGCCAGTTTACTGGAGCAAGCACTCCGGCCGGTATCCGTTCAGGACGGTGTAATCGAGTTCCGGTGCCGCCCCTTTGAATTCGTCACCTTGCGGCTCAGTGCGTCTTCCTGAAGCCGGTGGTGGGCGGTCGGCCGACGCTGAGATGTAGCTACGACGAGCCGCGTGAGGTTCCAATGCTATGGGACGATGTGATCCAAAGACTTTCCAAGCTCTATTCGGCGGTACTCTGTGATTCGCTTGATCATCTCGAATTCCGGCATCAAGCCATGACACACACTATCCGGCCGCTATTTCCCGAGGCCCGCATTATCGGCATAGCCCGAACACTGCAATCGGTTCTGAAGCCCGGCCGTCCGGGAAAGCCCTATGAGAAAGAGCTTCAGGCGCTCGACACCGTCCAGTCCGGTGACGTCATCGTGATTGCCACCGACGGCGACTTTACGTCAGGACTATGGGGTGAACTTTTGAGCTCTGCGGCAAAAGCGAAAGGGGCGGTCGGCGCGGTCGTGGATGGATTAACGCGCGATGCGGCGGCGATCCGCCGGAAGGCGTTTCCGGTCTTTGCCCAGGGAACCTCACTGTATGACTCTTACGGTCGCAGCGAAGTCGTTAGTTATGACGTTCCGATCGACTGCGGAGGGGTTCGACTCAATTCAGGAGATGTTGTATTTGCTGATTTCGACGGTGTTGTCATCATTCCGGTTGGGGCCCTTGAGGGGGTATTGGACCTCGCTGAGTCTCGAGCCTCCCGCGAAAAAATCGTAGACGTCGAGTTTCGAAAGGGCCGCAGTGTTGTGGACGTCTTCGCCGAGCACGGCATTCTTTGACGGAATTAAGATCCTTAGAAAATTGGGACAGCAACAACGTCTGTAGGACTTCCTCAAATGCAATCTGAGAATGGCTCGAAGGGGACATTAAGGGCCAATGCGCTCGGACCTTTTGGCGTCGCCGCCCTCGGAGTCGTCATGATGGCGCCAGCACTTGGCATTTACGCCAACCTCGGCCCTCTCTCCGGCTATGCTGGCAAAGCAGCGCCCGCCGTGTTTCTCACGGCGCTTCTTTGCATCATGCCGAGCGCGATAAGCTACGCGTTGATTACGCGTGAGCTTCCGTCAGCGGGAAGCGCCTATACGTGGCTCTCCGAAGCTGTAAACCCTTTCTTTGGCACCTGCGTGGGTTTGCTTCAGGCTGCCTTGTTCTTTTTCGCGGTGATTCTTCAACCCATTTTGTTCGGCCTATTCCTCAACGAATTGGCGGGCCAGCTTCTCCGCTACCAACCAGGTTACGGGACCTGGATGATTGGCGTGCTAGTTTCGACGGCTTTCGTGGCCCTGCTTGCTTATCCAGGTATTCAGCTTTCAGCCAAAAGCTCAATCGCGCTAACCGTCATTGAAGCAGGCGTAGTGCTTGCGCTAGCCTGTACAATCCTTGCGGTTGCATTTTCCAGGGGACGATTTGACCTTACGCCGTTCAATCCCTCTGCAACGCTTCAGGGAAGTAAGGGATTTTTCCAAGGCCTGGTTTTTGCCTTGTTGAGCTTTGTAGGTTTCGGCGTCATCACAACGGCAGCCGAGGAAACCCATTCTCCCCGCTCGGTGATTCCGCGCGTCGTTGTCCTGGCGTGTGTTTTGCTGGGTTTGTTCTGGGCTCTTACGTCGTGGGGATTTTGCGTTGCGTTAAAGCCAGAGGCCTGGGGGCTCTACTTAAAAGAAGGAGTTAATCCTGTCGGCGTGATTGCAAGAGAATACTGGATGGGCGGTTCGGTTATCGTAATGATCACCGCCATTACGGCCGTCATGGGAGTTTACCTGGCTTCGGTTGTGGGATATTCCCGTGTCGCGTTTGCGATGGGAAGAGACGGAACTCTGCCCGCGCTGTTTGGCAGGGTCCATCCTAAATTTCAAGTTCCCTGGATCGCGCAGCACCTCGTCCTGATCGTGACCCTGGTCGTGACCGCGATTTGGGGGCGGTGGTTAGGCTTATACCTTGCGTATGCGTGGTGGGGCAGCGTCGTCGTCTTCTTCGCAATGCTGACCTCTATCTTTGTGAATATAGGCTGCGGACTGTACTTCTACCGGTTCCGGAAAGAGATGTTCAACTGGTTCTGGCACGCATTGATCCCGTTGCTGGGCATAGTAGCAAGTTTTATTCCGCTTTATTACTCCTTTGGGACTGACATGTGGCGCGCAGGGTGGAAGCAGGGCCAAAGCATTATTGTCTTCTGTGCCTTAGTCCTTGTTGGCGTTGTGTTGTATACGGGCGGCCTAAGCTACTCAAGGCCGGATGTCCTCCGGCGTCATTCGATCGGGGCGGCATCGTGAGGGATCCATGCGGGAGATCAAGGCCTAAAAATATCTTTCGGGCCGCGGGAGCGTTTGTTTCTCTGCTGCCACTCATTTTCCCCCCTGTTCTCGGTGGCCAGGAAATCCCAAGGGCTAAACATCACTATCAGGCGGGGCTGACGCTTGAGGCGGAGCGAAAGTACGGAGAAGCTACCGGAGAGTTCAAGAGGGCGATCGAGCTTAACCCTGAGTTTACGGACGCTTATTATCACCTGGGCCTGACCTGCTTCAAAGAAAACAAGCCCACAGAGGCTATTCGCTATCTCATGCGGCTCAATCAGCTTGAACCCGCCAACCTTAATGCAGCAATAGCTGCCGGCCAAATCTATTCGCGGCTCGGCTACTTCAATGAAGCCGTAACGTTGTATCTTCGCGTCCTTCAAAAGCGCGGGGAGCTGCCTGATGTGGCGGGCGAAAAGGAAGGTGCTCAAAACGGCTTCGAGCCATACGCAAAGGGAACGCCCAACGCTGCCGAAGCGAGCTACTATCTTGGAGTGCTGGAGATCGACGCAGCCCAATACCGGTCGGCAATCACTCAGCTGAAGAAGGCAATATCCCTGAATCCTGAATTGGGAATACCCTTTTGCTATTTAGGAGAGGTATACGTCCGTCTCGGCGAGCTTAGCCAAGCCGAAGAGGCGCTCAGGCGCTGCCTCTCGAGAGACCCGAATTGCAGACCTGCTCTCCAGGTCATGCAGGGAATCAAAGCAGAACACCGCTAAGCCGGGCGCCATCAAGGGTACGCATGACGGATGCCACCGTTCCGTCAAAGTCAGGAATTGTCACGGGAGAGAGAGTTTTGTAGTGGAGCTGCAACCTTGAGCATGCGAGACTCGGTTTCCGATCCGCGAGATTCAGCCGCGAAGCGGCGAAATATCCCGCCCTGCGGGACCAGGGCGCAAGCCCTGGGTTCGCGGCACCCCACCATCACCGACCGCTCCGCGATCCCCCCTCTCCCGCTTGCGGGAGAGGGGACGGGGGTGAGGGTTCCCCTGACCCAGGGCTGTCGCCCTGGGCTACGATATTTCGGCCCTTCGGGCCCCCGCAGCAGCAGGAGATGAAATGCTTTTTTCCATTCAGGAAGTACGTCGGTTCGCTTCAGGCCTTGATCATCCGGAGGGGGTTGCGGTTGGACGGGACGGGACCGTTTACGCCGGAGGCGAGGGTGGTCAGGTTTACCGTATATCTCCGGATGGCAGGCGAAAGGAGTTGATTGCAAACACTGGCGGTTTTTGTCTGGGAGTTACTCTCGACCAGCAAGAGAACATCTACATCTGCGATTCAGGCAAGTCGGCGATCTTCCGGATAAACCAGAATGGAAAGCTGGATATTTTTGCCGAAGCCGCAAATGGCCGCAGATTCATTCAGCCAAATTTCAGCGCGTTCGATTCAAAGGGCAACCTTTATTTCAGTGACTCCGGCGAGTGGAAGAAGATCAACGGCGTCATCTACCGTGCTTCGCTAGATGGAAAAGTTAGTGTGTTCAACGAAGGGCCCTTTCACTTTGCCAACGGCCTGGCTCTCGATTCGAACGAGCGATTCCTTTACGTCGTCGAAAGCAATCTGGATCGGGTTCTCAGAATCAAGATTCTGCCGGATGGGAGTTCGGGCCTTCCAGAGACCTATGCGGAGGGTCTCGCCTCGGTCCCTGACGGGCTGGCCTTTGACTCGGCCGGAAATCTTTACGTCACCACGTATGGATCGAGCGCCGTCTACCGCGTGACGCCTGAACACCGGGTCGATATGGTTTGCAGGGACATCGAAAATGAGATGCTGTGTCTGGTAACAAATTGTGCCTTCGGAGGACCACACTTTGATCAGCTCATCCTGGCGAATCTTGGCGGGCAGCACTTATCGATGCTGGACCTGGGTATCACGGGACAGCGTCTGTGGAATCAACGGGCAGCTTAACAGACACTATTCCGCTGAAGTTTGAGGCGGTGGACTCGTGAGACCTGCGGACGAGTGCACTGTAAAGTGACAAGCGATTGTTGCAGCGCACGGCGCGTCGGCGCGATAGGAGGGCTGCTAAGATGCTGTGCTATGGCAACCTCGCTCTAAGTTGCAAGGATCCTTAAAGCTGACTAGCCCTGTAGAACGGAGGTCCTATGAAAATTCGAGAGATCGTCGCGACACCGGTCACGATACCGATGGAGGCTCCCCTTCGCTGGAGCATGGGGGTCGAGACTGGCACCACGCGAACGATCCTGCGCGTGAAGACAGACGAAGGCCTGGAAGGCATCGGTGAAACCTACGGCGGCGAGAGTACGGTTCACGCGATCAAATTTGCTGCGCCGTTCGTGATCGGCATGGACCCCTTCGACATCAGGCTAATTGTCAATAAGCTACAGTCCTTCCGGGTCAGTTACGAATCTAACGTCCCGCTTTACGTGATCGCTGGGATCGAGATGGCTTGCTGGGATCTCGCTGGCAAAGCCATGGGGCGCCCGGTTGCGAGCCTGCTAGGTGGCATCACAAGAAATCAAGTTCCCTTTGCGGCCTACCTGTTCTATCGCTACGAAGGTGAAGGAGGCGTGGGAGGAGAGGACTGTGCCGAAGCCATGGCCGATCGCTGCCAGGCGCTGGTTGAAACCCATGGCTTTACGTCGATCAAGGTCAAAGGGGGTGTCCTGCCTCCCGAAGAGGAGCTGCGAACGGTCAGTCTTTTACGTGGGAAGTTTGCTTCTCCCTACCGCATCCGCTTTGATTCGAACGCTGCCTGGTCCGTGGAAACGTCAGTGAGAATTTTGCCGCGGATGGAAGAATACGAGATCGAATTTGTCGAAGATCCCACTTGGAATCTCGAAGGGATGGGATTGGTAAGACAAGATGTTCGCATCCCTCTGGCGACCAACATGTGTGTGATTTCTTTCGACCAGATTGCCCCTGCAGTCCGCCTCCGATCTGTCGACATTATTCTGGCGGACGTTCATTATTGGGGGGGGTTAAGCAACAACCAGAAGCTTGCCGGGGTATGTGAGACGTTCCAGCTAGGGCTAGGTATGCACAGCGACCGGGAGCTGGGTGTCTCGACAGCGGCCATGATTCACCTGGCGGCCGCCACTCCTTATCTTGCCTATGCCGCGGACTCGCATTACCACGACCAGGTAGACGATGTCATTACCGAAAGGCATCGATACCACCACGGATGTTTCAGTCTGCCCCGAGGCCCAGGGTTGGGAGTCAGTCTTGATGAAGAAAAAGTCGAGAAATATCATCGGGCCTACCAGGAGCGAGGAGATGTCAATGAATTTTTCGATCCGAAGCGCCCGTCGTGGGTCCCCAATCTGCCCATCTTCTGAAACTTTCGTCGTCTCCCAAAGGACGAGATCCACGATACCACCGCGCCTCTCCTGTGCGGTCTTTCAGCACCGGCGCTACGGATCGCTAAGGGCTGGTGAAGCTGTTGAAAAGCTACAAAAAATCGTTGGAACTTTTTGAACGGAGCAAACGTTCGTTGGCCGGAGGGGTATCCAGCCAGTTCCGAGCCGGTGAAATTCCGCATCCGCTATTTTACGCGCGAGCTGAAGGGGCGCGGCTCACTGACGTTGATGGGAATGAGGTTCTGGACTTTACGTTGAGCCAGGGACCAATGATTCTCGGACATTCTCATCCTGCCGTCCTGCGGGCGGTCTGCGAGGCTATTTCCCAGGGTCAGCTCTACGGCGCCCAACACATGGCTGAACTCGAGCTGGCGGAAATGCTCCGAAGCCTGATTCCTTGCGCCGAGTTGGTGCGCTTCAGCTTGTCGGGCTCGGAGGCGGTCCACGCTGCTTTGCGCGTGGCCCGCGCTTACACGCGGCGACCAAAATTCATCAAGTTTGAGGGTCATTACCACGGCTGGTTCGACAATGTCTCGTTCAGTATCAATCCTTCACGGCAAGAACCGCACGTTTCCGATTTGCTCTCCCCGGCCCGCTGGACCCAGGGGATATCTGCCGGGCTTGAAAGTCAATTACTGGTTCTTCCTTGGAATGACCTTCAGCGCCTGCAGGCGGTTCTGGAACGGCGAGGGTCCGAGGTGGCCGCGGTGATTATGGAACCGGTGATGTGTAATAACGGCTGTATTCTCCCGTGCCCCGGGTTTCTCGAAGGGGTACGGGAAGCCTGTGACCGTCACGGGGTAACACTGATATTTGACGAAGTTATTACGGGTTTCCGAATCTCGTCCGGTGGCGCCCAAAAGCACTTTGACGTTGTTCCGGATCTGGCGGTGTTCGGCAAAGCTATGGCCAGCGGATTTCCAATCAGCGCTCTGGTTGGCAAGCGCAAGATCATGGAGTGTATGGCAGCCGGTGCGTGTATTCACGCGGGTACTCTGAACGCGCAGAATGCCTGTGTCGCCGCGGCGCTGGCCACGCTCAGGGAGCTTCTGAACCCTGAAAAGGACCTTTACTCAAAACTTTTCCGGCTGGGAAAGCAATTGTGCAAAGGCTTGTCCGACGCTGGCGCTGCAAGCCGCCAACGGATTCTCATTCAAGGGCTCGGCCCTGTCTTTCACATGGGCTTCACTGACCTGGACAAGGTCAGCAACTTTCGCGACACCTTCAAGTACGACACGGCACGATACCGGGAATTCTGTCTCGGGATGCGAGAACGAGGCGTCAGACTCATTGGCCGCGGAATCTGGTATGTGTCGGCCGCTCACACGGAGGAAGACATCAACCGCTGTATCCACGCGGCGCGCGAATGTTTAACTGCTCCCCAAATCCCTCAACCGGCTCGCGCCGGCTGAGGAAGGCGCCGGCCGCTAGCCACCGTTCTCCTGTCTTGGGAGAGGGGAAGGGGTTATCTTCGTGCTTTGCGGGTATCGCAAAGCGACATGACCGACTGATACTGACAATACAGAATCTCACCTCTGATGGCCAATTGGGGGCTTTCGATTTTCCGAATGCACTTGAGCGCGGTTTACTTTGTACTAAGTAGATCGTGCGAGTGAACACAGCTCAGGTCTACGGCAATGAATCAAAAAGGGAAATAGTAGACCGCTGTATAGGAATTTCAGGCAAGCATGGCACGCCTATTTCTATCTTTTAGATCTCCTTGTGAACTGAACCGACACATGCGGCAAAAAGAAAGCCCTCGGACGACGCTATGAAGCTTCCACGGCCACGCTTTAGAAATCAGAGCGCATCGACTAAACGTAAGGAGGATTTCCGAGGCGGAACCATGTTCGTCAGCAAAGCTTTATGGCGCGGACGAGACGCTTTCAAATTGAGCAACGGGCTAATCGAAATCGTGACTTTGGCCGGCGGAGGCCATATTGCTGAATTCCGCTTCACCGGAAGCGGGGGCGAGCCCCGAATGAACCCTCTATGGGTTCCGCCCTGGAAGACGATGGAGCCTCACCTGTACCGGGAGAAGGTTCACAGGGCGCGTTACGGGCCTGTGCTTGAAGGGAAACTGCTTTCAGGTATTGCGGGCCACAACCTCTGCCTGGACTATTTCGGATCACCTTCCGCCGAGGAAGCTGCACAAGGGCTTTCCCAGCATGGTGAAGCTCCTACTTTGCGCTGGAGTCAGTCCAGCCGGAACGTCCGGTCCGACCGGGTGACGTTGGCACTTTCTGCCAGATTGCCGGCCGCAGGCCTTCAATTTCAGCGCGAAATCACGCTCCGAAGGGATCAGCCGATTACCTACTTCAGGGAAACCGTTCAGAACGAAAGGAGGTACGACCACTTTTTTCATTGGGTTCAGCACGTTACGCTTGGCCCTCCTTTTATTTCCACAAAGGAATCGGCCGTGTTTGTTCCCGCCACGAAGGGAATCACGTTTCCCTTCGGTTATGATGAAGGGAAATCCTTGCTCGCGAGTGACAGAAAGTTCCGCTGGCCGCATGCGCCGGCTTACTCGGGAAACGAGGTAAATCTCGAACAAGTCCTCATTCGCAAAGGTATGGGCTTTGTGGCTTCTGTGCTGATTGACCCACGACGAGATTGGGGCTATGTGTGTGCGCTGAATACGAAGTACCGGCTCCTAATCGGCTATTGCTTCAAGCGCGAACATTTCCCATGGGTGACGCTATGGGAGGAGAACCGAGCTATCAGCGCAGTGCCGTGGAAAAACAGGACTGAAACTCGAGGCCTGGAATTCGGGACTACTCCGATACCTTCCACGCGCGGCGATGTTTTCCGCCGCGGAAGCCTGTACGGCACGGAGACTTTGGCTTGTCTCCCGGCGCGCGGCCGCAAAACCATCGAATACCTCTCCTTGCTGGCCCACGTTCCATCTGGGGTCAGACGCATTACCGACATCCGATTCTCCGGGAACGAAATCTTGATCAGCGGCAATGGGCGTAAGGTTGTGGCTCGAGTCCCCTTTAGGGGTTCCAGGAGGCTAGCCAAGTGAATCACGGAGTTCTGAAACTCAACTGCGAGCCAGTCACTGTAATGAACCATGAACCCGGCCACAAGGCACCAGGACGTTTACTGACACACTCCCTCACGCGATTCCCTTCATGCGGCCCAACACTTCACAAACTACAAGTGGTATTCCTACCTTCAACTCTACCCGCCGGAGTAGACGTGAGATCCCTATAAGTTATTGATCTGGTAGGCCCGGACGGACTCGAACCGTCGGCCTCTACCGTGTCAAGGTAGCGCTCTAACCGGGCTGAGCTACGGGCCTATTTCGAGGTATGTTGATACCGCTGAATGTCGTGAATCGTGGAATTGCAGCCCTGCTAAGGGATTTATGATACCACGCATCTCTGCTTTCCAGCCCGAAGTGCGGCACCGACCGCTCGGTGCCTGAAGTCTGCCGCACCTAGCACTCCGACGGCGCATGTCACTTTGTTCCATTCCGTTCGCCAGTGAGAAATCGGATATTTCATAGGCTCTTTGAACTGGCCATTGACTTGCCCACAGCATGATGACTGCGACAGTCTAACTTCTGATTTCGATATTTTGAATTGGCCCACTTTGATCGCTTGATTTGGCCCACCGTGAAGGAGACCGACTACTCTGTTGCGGGCAGCAGCCCGGAGCGGAGGCGGCGGTGGACTGGAGAGCCAAAGTGGAGCTGTTTGAGGAGATTCGGCGCGAGTACGAGTTCGGCGTGGGCACGATCCTGGGAGTGGCCAAGAAGCT
>JASHOS010000195.1 GCA_030040995.1 Terriglobia bacterium
CTTTGTGGGCTCGGGCGTCATTGAGGCGGGCTGCAAGACGGTGATCGCCTCCCGCCTCAAAAGGTCTGGAATGTTTTGGACCGTTCGCGGAGCCAACGCGATCCTGGCGCTGCGATGCTGTCATCTCAACGGTCACTTCGAGGATTACTGGGAGGGCCGCCGGATAGCCTGATCCTCACTTTTATGTCGCGCACCCACCGAGAATTACAGGGCTCCGTCAAAGTCCCGGTTCGCATGCCGTCCCGCTGCTATCTATGCGATACGCGCGGAAAACCCCCTCACCCGCCTGCGGGTAGGAGCCGCTCCGTCGCTGAAGCTCTGGAGCGTAAGCGACCTTCGGTGGGCGCAGGCCCGTCCCGCGCCGGCTGGAGAAAGCGCCGGCCACGGTCCACCCTCTCCCCTCGGTAGAGGGATGGAAAGCAAAACCGCAGCCCTCTCCCAGGGGAGAGGGTGCCCGACGAAGGAGTGCGGGTGAGGGGTCTTTTACCTTCCGGTCGACTTTGACGTGACCCTGCCGAGAATTACCGAGTTTTCGGTACTCCCTCAGTTTTGGGCGCGTAGAGGCGGCTTTATGCCGCCATTCTGCGTGGCGGGGTAAACCCGCCGCTACAATTGCACACTCCAGCCCGGCATTTGGTCAGGTGCCGACCTGAAGGTCGGCGCTTCAAAGCGGACGAGAGCGGAACTGAGGCGGGGAAAACCAGGCGGAACCAATGAGCAGTTACTTCTCTTGATCTGCGTCCTCGTCAGGGGGCGGGGCGGCCCGCTCGGCCTCGCGTGCTTCTTCGGAAGCCTTGCGACGGCGCTCCATCCGTTTTTCCCGCTCCTCGGCGCGCTTGGATAATACGTCGGTACCTACGAACTCAAGGACGGCAACGCTGGCGCCATCACCCTTTCGCCAACCCGCTCGAACCAGGCGGGTGTACCCACCGCTTCGCGTTGCGTACCGCGGAGCAATATCTCCGAAGAGCTTCTTCACGGCCGGCGCGCCTATACAATAGGCCGCAGCCTGCCGCCGCGAATGCAAGTCGCCACGCTTGCCGAGGGTGACCATTTCTTCCGCGATACCGCGCGCCGCCTTAGCTTTTGCCACCGTCGTCTCGATCCGCTCTTCCAGGATCAGGGAAGTTACGAGGTTGCGCAACAAGGCGCGGCGATGAGAGGTGTTCCTGCTGAGTTTTCTCCCGTAGTTTCGATGACGCATGTTCTTATCCCGGGCTAGGCTTCAGGCGACGCTGGGGGCAGCGCTTCGCCTGAAAACGGAATGGGATTTCCTTTCTCGTCAAATTTCATTCCCAAACTCAGTCCCATCAGGCCCAGGATTTCCTTGATCTCATTCAGGGATTTCCGCCCAAAATTTTTCGTTTTCAGCATCTCCGGCTCGGTCTTCTGCACCAACTCACGGATCGTCGTGATATTGGCATTCTTCAGACAATTGTAGGAGCGCACAGAAAGCTCCAACTCTTCGATCGAGCGGTCCAGGTTCTCGTTCCGGGCGAAGGAGGCGCGCTCTGGCGTCGCGGATTCGGATTCAGCCGGCTCCTCGAAATTCATAAAAATAGTCATATGATCCTTGAGGAGCTTGGCCGCGTAGCCAACCGCGTCCTGCGGAGACACGGAACCGTTTGTCCAGACATCCAGCGTCAGCTTATCGTAGTCGGTTGTCTGTCCCAGGCGGGCAGCCTCGACGGTGTAGTTAACCTTGCGAATGGGAGAATGAACGGAATCAACGGGAATAAATCCCACCGGGAGGTCCTCATCGAAATTCTTTTCTGCCGAGACATATCCGCGTCCAAGCTGCACGCGCATTTCAATGCGGAGGCTCCCGCCTTCGCCCACCGTCGCCAGGTACACATCCTTATCCAGAATCTCAATGTCAGGATCTTCCTGAATGGCGCGCGAAGTAACCTCGCCGGGCTGCTCCACCTGAAGGTAGAGAGTTTTGGGGTCTTCCACATTCATCTTGAGAGGAATCTGCTTGAGGTTGAGAATAATGTCCGTTGCATCTTCAACCACCCCGGGAATCGACGAGAACTCGTGCATGACTCCTTCAATTTTCACCGCCGTAATGGCGGCGCCTTCGATCGACGAAAGCAGCACCCGCCGCAGCGCATTGCCAACCGTGGTGCCGAAGCCGCGCTCAAACGGCTGCGCCTGGAAGCGCCCATACTTGTCGGTAAGCGTCTCACTGTCGCAGACTAACCGCTTAGGTCTTTGAAATCCGTTCCACTGCATATCTGATGCACCTCCTGTAGCCGCCCAGCTCCTGGCGGAGTTTAGCTACCTCTATTTCGAATAAAGCTCCACAATCATCTGTTCCTGAATCGGGAAGTTCACGTCCTCCCGTTTAGGAAGTGAAACCACCCGCCCCTTGAGGGTCTCACGCTCCAACTCAAGCCAGGACGGAAGACCACGGCCACCCGCAACGTCCAAGGCCCGCTGAACCGATGGCAACTGGCGGCTGCTCTCCCGAAGCGTGATTTCCTGGCCAGGGGCCACTTGAAACGAGGGAATATTGACCTTACGCCCCGAGACCTGAATATGAGAATGACGGACCAACTGGCGCGCCTCGGCCCGCGACGTCGCGAAGCCGAGACGGTACACCGCATTGTCGAGGCGGCGCTCGAGTGCAAACAGGAGGTTCTCTCCGGTGATTCCCTTGCCGGCCGCCGCCTTCTCGAAATAACTACGGAACTGGCTTTCCAAAATGCCATAGAGCCGCCGCACCTTTTGCTTTTCGCGGAGCTGAAGGCCATAACCTAACACCTTCGGGCGGCGTGATTTCCCGTGCTGGCCGGGCGCGAAGTTGCGGCGCTCGATCGCGCACTTATCCGTCAGGCAGCGCTGCCCCTTGAGGAAGAGCTTCATTCCTTCCCGGCGACAGAGCCGGCAAACTGCATCGCGATATCTTGCCAAAACATCCTCCGTTTAAAAACTTTCAGCTATCAGCCTTCAGCGGGACACGCGCACGGCAGCGCGTGTAAGTGGTAGCCACGGCGAGCGTCTTCGCTCGCCGTGGGCTTTTTGGCCGCGCAAGCCTACGACGAATTCAAAAAACTTGATGGGTCGTGGCTATCCCCCGGTCGCTGATCGCCTCTCTTCACACCCGCCGCCGCTTGGGGGGCTTGCACCCGTTGTGGGGGATGGGTGTTACGTCCTTGATATGACGCACCTCAAGTCCGACTGAAGCCAGCGCCCGGACGGCCGATTCTCGTCCGGCGCCAGGCCCTTTCACGCGAACCTCGACGGAACGCATGCCGTGATCGCGCGCGGCGCTGCCCGCCCGCAAGGCGGCTTGTTGGGCTGCAAAAGGCGTACCCTTGCGCGACCCCCGGAACCCTAACGAGCCGGAGCTCGACCAGCACACCAACTTGCCATCCGGATCCGTTATGCTCACTAATGTATTATTGAAGGTCGCCTGAATGTGCACAACTCCCGAAGGGACCGTCCGCCTCTCTTTTTTCTTGAAGACCTTCTTTTTTCCCGCTTTTGCCGGTGCTGGTTTGGCCATGATTCTCGTTTTCCTTATGTTTTTGCAGTCGCCCGTTTCTTGTTGGCAATCGTCCCCTTGCGGGGTCCCTTCCGTGTTCGCGCGTTCGTATGGGTGCGTTGCCCGCGAACCGGGAGGTTCCGGCGGTGCCGGAGGCCGCGATAGGAGCCAATTTCGATAAGGCGCCGAACGCTGAGGGCGATTTCCTTGCGCAGGTCGCCTTCGATGGTCCCTTCCTCTTCAATGATTTGCCGGATCCGCGTGACCTCTTCTTCGGTCAAATCCTTGACTTTCTTATCTGGAGAGACTCCGGCCCGCATGAGGATGGCGAGAGACCGGGCGCGGCCAATCCCGTAGATGTAAGTCAAGCCAATCTCTGCCCGCTTCGACGGCGGCAAATCGATGCCTGCGATACGCGCCATAATACCTCCAAGTATCAGGTGTCAGGTACCAGGTCGCCTGATACCTGCAGTTCATCCTTGCCGCTGTTTATGCTTCGGGTTTTCGCAAATCACCCGGACAACACCAGCTCGCCTGATGATCTTGCACTTACTGCAGATTTTACGAACAGATGATCGCACTTTCATAAATTTCAGCGGTACCGGTAAACAATGCGGCCGCGCGTCAAATCGTAGGGTGAAAGCTCCACGGCCACTTTGTCGCCGGGCAGGATACGGATGAAATTCTTGCGCATCTTGCCCGAAATGTGCGCCAGAACACGGTGCTTGTTATCGAGCTCAACCCGGAACATAGCGTTGGGGAGCGGCTCGATGACCGTGGCCATCACTTCAATCGCTTCTTCCTTTGCCATAACCCATCTAAAACCAGTGGTTCGTGGTTCGTGATTCGTGAAAAGCCGCAGACCGCAAACACGGCGGTCTGCATTGCAAGGTCGTGATTTCTTGTTTTTTTGGCAACGTTTTTGATTACCCCTCACCCGGCCCGCAGCGGCTGCGCGCAGGTTTGGTTGCGGCCGCAAGGCCGCGCTGCGCTACATCAGTCGTCAGCGTATCTACAGTTTGGTTAGAATATCCGGCCCGTTTCGCGTGACGGCTACCATATGCTCGAAGTGGGCCGAACAAGTTCCATCCGCCGTCACTGCTGTCCACTGGTCTTCGAGAACACGCACGGCTCCGGCGCCTTCATTAAGCATGGGCTCAATCGCGAGCACCATGCCCTCTTTGAGAACCGGCCCATGGCCAGGCTCTCCGTAATTGGGAACCTGGGGTTCTTCGTGAAGCGCGCGGCCAATGCCGTGCCCCACAAACTCCCGTACGACCGAGTAGCCCTCCTGTTCGGCGTGCTGCTGGACGGCGGCACAAACATCTCCCAAACGATTGCCAAGCCGCACTCGCTCGATTGCTAACTGCAAGGACTCTTCCGTCACTCGCAGCAACCGCTTCAAAGAATCCGAAATCTCGCCGACCGGCGCTGTCAAAGCGGAATCGCCGTAATACCCGTCCACAATAACACCCAGATCCAGGCTGACGATATCGCCGTCCTTCAAGATTCGTCTCCGGGAAGGTATGCCGTGCACGATCTCATTGTTAATCGATGCGCACAAGCAGCAGGGATAGCCTCGATAGCCTCTAAACGCCGGTTTCACGCTGAGTTGTTTGACCCGCTTTTCGACATACGATTCCAGGTCCATGGTCGTCGCACCGGGCTGAGCCTTCAGGCGAACTTCTTCAAGAATTTCCCTCACGATGCGTCCGCTCACTCGCAGCTTTTCAATCTCCCGTGAAGACTTGCAGACAATCATGACTGCCTTAAAATGCGGAATATTTCACGGGTGACTTCGGCCGCTTCCGCACTGCCGTCGACCTCCCGCAGAACGCCCACGCCGCGATAGTAATCGATCAGCGGCTGAGTCTGCGCTTCGAACTCCTTCAGACGCTTGCAAACCGCTTCCTCGCTGTCATCTGGTCTTTGAGTCAAGGCCGACCCGTCCCGGTCACAAAACCCCGCCCGGAGAGGCGGATTCAGATAGACGTTGTAAATCGATCCGCACAACGGACAGACCTGGCGTCCCGCCAGCCTTTTTAACAGGAGGCCCGGATCGACACGAATCAACAGCGCGAGCGCCATTCCACAGCCCTTGGCTCGGAGCAGCCGCCTCAAAAAAGCCGCCTGCTCCAAGTTGCGAGGAAAGCCATCGAGAATGAATCCACGGTCGCAGTCAGTACGACCGATGCGTTCTTCCACCAGGCCACAGACGAGACTGTCCGGAACCAACCGGCCCGATTCCATAATGGGCTGAGCCGCCACTCCGAGGGCGGTCTGCCATTTCACCGCGTCGCGCAGCATGCTGCCCGTTGAAATCTCGGGGATGTCGAATTCCTCGGAGACCGCACGGGCTTGCGTGCCTTTGCCTGCTCCCGGCAACCCGAGCATGAGCAAGGCGTGCACCCTCGAAAATGCGCCTTTTCGACGGCTATGATGCAGCGCGGCGCCCACGGACCCGGCCTTTTTTCAGGAATCCTTCGTAGTGCCTCATGATCAACTGCGCTTCGATTTGCTGCACGGTATCCATCGCTACTCCCACCACGATCAACAGCGACGCGCCGCCAAAGTAGAAGTGGATATCCATGCCCGTAAGCAGCCAACTGGGCAAATGGGCGTCAAACCACGCGCCGCCCAGCACCCTCGGCAGGTGGTTCAACTTTACCCCGGCGAGCATAATCTCGGGAATCAAGGCGACGACGGCCAGGTAAAGACCCGCGACCCATGTGATCTTCGTTAGCACGTCGTCCATATAATCCGCCGTCCGCCTTCCCGGACGGATACCGGGAATAAACCCCCCCTGCTTTCGCACATTGTCCGCTACCTCATCGGGGTTATAGATGATCGAGAGGTAGAAATGGGAAAAGAAGATGATCAAAGCCACGTAGGTAACCGTATACAGCGGCTCACCCCATGCAAAAAGCGCCAGAAAATCTTTGATAAGCTTGCCGAACACGCCGCCCTTATAGAACAGCCCGATCGTCTGCGGAAAAGTGAGCAAGGAAACGGCGAAGATGATTGGCATTACGCCGCCACTGTTCACCTTGAGGGGGAGGTGGGTCGAAACTCCGCCCATCATCCGGCGGCCCACGATGCGTTTCGCGTACTGGATCGGGATGCGGCGCTCGCCACGCTCGAAAAAAACAATGAATGCGACAATCAGGAGCATGAAAACGAGCAAAACCACCAGCTTCATGGGGCTCCAGATGCGCGTGACAAAAACATTCTCATAAATGTTTCCGATGCCTCCCGGCAGGCCCACCACAATGCCTGCAAAGATCAGCAGGGACATTCCATTTCCCACGCCGCGAGCCGTGATCTGTTCGCCCAGCCACATGATGAACACCGCGCCGGCAGTCAACGCCAGAACCGTCGTCAGGATGAACCCCATCCCCGGATTCCGAACCATCGGCACGCCGGCGGCAGTCTCCCGCTGAAGGGCCACTGCAATGCCAAGCGACTGGAAGGCACTCAGTCCCACCGTCAGCCAGCGCGTATAATCCGTAATTTTGCGCCGGCCGAGCTCTCCCTCTTTTTGCAACTTCTCAAGAGTCGGGGATACGACAGTGAGCAGTTGAAGAATAATCTGGGCGGTGATGTACGGCATGATGCCCAGAGCAAAAACCGTCAGCCGGCTTAAGCTCCCGCCCGAGAACATCGACATCAAGCCGAATAAAGTTCCGCCTAACTGGTTGAAATACTGCTGGAAGACAGTAGCATTGATTCCCGGCGTTGGGACAAACGATCCCAGCCGGTAAACCGCCATCAGGATAAGGGTAAAAAGAATCCGCTTCCGGAGATCGGTAATCTCCCAGATGCTCTTGATCGATTCCATCATTCCGGAAGAACCTCAGCCTTACCGCCGGCCTTGGCGATCTTTTCCAAAGCGGATTGCGAAAAATGGTGGGCCGAAATCTTAAGGGGAGCTTTAAGCTCGCCATCTCCTAATACTTTCAATCCGTCTCCGAGCCGCCGGATGAGACCCATGCGAGCCAGCATGCCGGGTGTAACGGCCTCTTCGGCGCTCAGGGCAGAGAGATCGCCGAGGTTGACAACAGCATAATGTTTCTTAAAGATGTTGGTGAACCCCCGCTTAGGAAGCCGGCGCTGAAAGGGCATTTGGCCGCCTTCAAATCCTGGACGAATCCTGGAGCCGCTGCGCGACTTTTGACCCTTTGATCCCCGGGTTGCCGTCTTGCCGTGGCCCGAGCCCATTCCAAAACCAATCCGCTTAGGTCGCTTGTGCGCGCCTCGCGGCGGCCGAATTGTATCAACGCGCATTACCATGGCTAAGGAAACTTACTCCTCACTAGCTTCAGGACGGGCAGCCTGCGCTGGTTCCCCTAAAGCTGCTTCTGCGGGAGCCTCGTGGTCGCGGGAGCGTTCGCGCCGCTCTTCACTGTTTTCACCCACGGCCTGCACGGACGGTTCCGGCTTTTGAATCGAGTATTCGGGAATTGACAACCAAGCCGGGCGGGCCTTCGGAGAAATGATCTCAACCAAATGAGAGATCTTGTTGACGAGCCCCCGAATTGACGGCGTATCGGGCGCTTCAACTACTCCTTGAAGCCGCCTCAGTCCTAAGCTTCGAACCATACGCTTCTGCTTGCGCGAGAACCCAATACCACTGCGAACCCAGCGAATGTGAATGGTTTTCGGAGTTTCTTTCACGCTGCTACTCCCTCGTCAAGGGTATGACCTCAGTTTCGGGCACAATTGTAGCGGCGGGTTTATCCCGCCACATGGCATGGCGGCATAAAGCCGCCTCTACGCACCCGAAACTGAGGCGTTACCCTTAAAGCTCTTCGCGAGTCTTACCTCGCGCCGTCGCCACCTCATCCGGATCGCTGAGTTTCATTAGAGCGTCCATGGTCGCCTTGACCACATTGTGAGGATTGGTTGTTCCGAGCGATTTCGAGAGCACGTTCTGAATCCCTACCGCTTCAACTACCGCTCTTACCGCGCCACCAGCAATAACCCCAGTGCCTTCCGCAGCGGGCTTCAAGAGAACCCTTCCGGCGCCGTACCTTCCCAGAACGGCATGAGGAATCGAGGTAGGGGTGATGTTCACGCGGACCACTGCCTTCTTGGCAGACTCAATGCCTTTGCGGATGGCCATCGGCACTTCCCGCGCCTTGCCCGAACCGTAGCCGATATGCCCACCCCCATCTCCGACAACCACCAAGGCCGAAAAACTGAGGTTCTTACCGCCTTTCACGACTTTGGTGACCCGGTTGATCGAGATGACCTGGTCTTTCAATTGTAGAGTATTCGGATCAATTCGATTGGGCAAACAAATCCTCCGCGTCTCTCCCTTGCTTCAGAACTTCAGGCCTTCGGCGCGCGCCGTATCCGCCAGAGCCCGCACCCGTCCGTGGTAGGCATAACCACCACGGTCAAAAACCACCCGTTCAATGCCGGCGCCTTTGGCGCGGCTGGCAAGAGTTGAACCTACTGCCTTAGCCGCCGCGACGTTGCCCCCGGTACGTAACGACTTGCGCGCCTCCTGATCCAGCGAGGAAGCTGAAACGAGGGTACGACCAGACTTATCGTCGATAATCTGCGCGTAGATATGGTTGAGAGACCGGAAAACGTTCAAGCGGGGCCACGCGGCTCCGCGCTGCATTTTCTTGCGAATCCGCGTGTGGATGCGGCGTCGCGCCACATCCCTCGAAACCCATCTTAGCATGATCGCTTCTCCCGACCTTCCACTGCTTGCCATGCCTCGGTCTCGGGCGCGTAGAGGCAGCTTCATGCCGCCATTCTGTGTGGCGGGGTAAACCCGTCACTACAACTCCGCCCAAGACTGAGGTATTACCGCTTCCTACTGCTTTGCCGCTCCGGCGCCGGCGGCAGCTTTCCCAGCCTTCTTCTTCAGTTTCTCGCCTGTGTACCGGATTCCTTTATTCTTGTAAGGGTCTGGCGGCCGGAGCCGGCGCAAATCCGCCGCCAGTTGCCCAACGCGTTGTTTATCGGCGCCACGAACAATCATGTGGGTCTGCTTCTCAACGCTCACGGAAAGTCCCTGAGGGATAGCAAACTCTATGGGATGGGAATAACCGAGATTCAGGGCGATCGTGTCGCCCTTCACTTCCGCGCGGTAGCCGATGCCTACAATGTCCAGATGCTTCTCGAACCCCTGGCTTACTCCGCGAACGGCATTGGCCACAAGGCTACGAATTAGCCCGTGTAATGCCGGATCCGTTCCCTCATCCCTCTGCGTCACCCAATGTCCGTCTTGCTTATCGAACCGGATGCCCAGCGGGAGAGCGACTTCTAGCGTCCCTTTCGGTCCCTTCACGGTGACCGTTCGCGCATCTGCCTGGAGCGTGGCACCGGCGGGAACGGTGATAACTTTGTTGCCAATTCGCGACATAGTTTGTGAGACTTGATCCTTCGGTTCCGGGCGCGTAAAGCGTCAGGAAACGTTGCAGAGCACTTCCCCCCCCAAACCTGCTTTGCGAGCCTTTTTCCCAGTCATCAATCCCTTGGGCGTCGTGAGGATGGTTACGCCCATACCGCCAAGGATGCGAGGAATTTCATCCGACCCCACATAAACACGGCGGCCGGGTTTAGAAACACGCTCCAAGCTTGAGATGACGCTCTGCCCGTCAGACCGGTAACGAAGATTGAGGCGCAAAACCTTCTTTTTCCCATCCTCAGTGATCTTATAGCTCCCGACATAACCTTCGTCCTTCAGAATCATGGCCAGGCCGACCTTGATGTTCGAGGACGGCATATCCACGCGCGAATGCCGGGCGTGAATTCCGTTTCGAATCCGCGTCAGCATATCCGCAATAGGGTCTGTTACTGCAGCCATTGCACTCCTTTAGGGGCTAGAGGTTAGCCTCTGTGTTTTCTACCAACTCGATTTGATGACGCCAGGAATTTCGCCCCGGAGAGCAAGCTGGCGGAAGCAGAGCCGGCACATCTCGAACTTGCGCAAAAAGCCGCGCGGGCGGCCGCAAATCCGGCACCGGTTGCGATGACGGATTTTGAACTTCGGCTTCTTAACCAATTTTGCCATCTGTGAAGTTCGAGCCAAAGCTATCCTCCCGCCTGTTCTCCCGGCGATTCTCCTGCTGCGCGGCGCTTAGCCTCCTGCCGGAAAGGCATTCCCATGTGCTGAAGAAGCGCGAGCGCTTCAGCATCCGAACGCGCGCCGGTTACGATGGAGATATTCATCCCTTTGATTTTGTCCACCTTGGCGTAATCGATCTCTGGAAACACCAATTGATCTTTCAGCCCTAGTGTGTAATTCCCCCTTCCGTCAAACGCCTTCGCGGAGAGGCCGCGGAAGTCCCGAACGCGAGGCAGGACAATGTTGGCCAAGCGATCGAGAAATTCATACATCGAGTTGCCGCGCAGAGTAACCATTGCCCCGATCGGCATGTTCTTCCGCAGCTTGAAATTTGCAATCGACTGTCTCGCCCGCGTAATCACCGGCTTCTGCCCGGTAATCAGGGCGAGCTCCTGGGTCGCCGAATCCAGCAGTTTGGAATTTTGGATCGCCTCTCCCAGCCCCATATTGACAACAATTTTGCGCAGCCGGGGCGCCGCAGCCTTGCTCGGGTAGTCAAATTGTTTCACCAGCGCGGGTACAATTTCCTTGCCGTATTGTTCTTTAAGGCGTGGAGTCATATGACAAATCAGAAATCAGAAACTAGAAAGAAAGATCCTTCTGTCTTGTATTACAAATCAGAAATCAGGAACTAGAATTCCGCATTCAGCTTTTCTCGTTTCTGGTTTCTGATTTCTGCCTTGTATTTCTATCGGTCAAGCACCTGGCCGCATTTGGCGCAAACGCGGACTTTTTCGCCCCCTGCTTTCTCGCGATGTTGAATGCGCGCCGGACCACAATCGGCGCAGATCAAGGAGACGTTCGAAATATCGATAGGCCCTTCCTTGTCCAATATCCCGCCCCGGATCTGCTTATTGGGATTGGGTTTCGTATGGCGCTTGATGATGTTGACGTGCTCGACAAAAAGTTGTTTCTTTCGCGGGTACACTTCAAGAACCCTTCCCTCTTTCCCTTTGTCGCGCCCGGCAGTCACACGGACAATATCGTTCTTGCGGATGTCAAGCGCCCTGCCCATCACAGCACCTCCGGCGCCAGAGAGACAATTTTCAAGAACTTCTTTTCGCGCAATTCGCGGGCGACCGGACCGAAAACTCGTGTACCCACCGGCTCGCCGGTATCGCCAATCAGCACTGCCGCGTTTTCGTCAAAGCGGATGTAGCTGCCGTCGCGCCGCCGCTGCTCTTTCCGCATCCTTACGATGACGGCCTTCACAACCTTTCCTTTAGGTATCGGGCTGTCAGCCGCCGCTTCTTTCACTGCGGCCGTCACTACATCGCCCAACCCAGCCTGCAAACCGACATCGCCTCCCAGCGGCAGGATGCAGGAGAGCCTCTGCGCTCCCGAGTTGTCCGCCACGCGAAGAATCGTCCGCATCCCGATCATGAGCTGGCCTCCGAAGCCGATGGCGTGGTCATGGCGCGGCTTAAGATTTTGGTCACACGCCAGCGCTTCCGGGCGCTCAGAGGCCGCGTCTCCTCAATTCGAACCCAGTCGCCCACCCGGCACTCTGCTTTTTCGTCATGTGCCAGGAATTTGCATGACCGTCGCACCACGCGCTTATATAAAGGATGAATAATCTGGCGGTCGACTGTCACCACAACGGTTTTCTGCATCTTGTTGCTGCTCACTACGCCGATTTTTTCCTGCCGTCTTCTCGCCATTCCACTCTTTCCTACGAAAAGTCGCAAACCCCTGTCCGCCCCTGATCGAACCTCATGTAGGGGGACGGCTCGCCGTCCCCTCGATTACCGCCCCGGAATTAACCAAAGGTAGGGGCAAGCCTTACCCCTACGCCGCCTCACCTCTAATTCGCGCGGCCACCTGTTTTCGATTGTTCCTTCTCCAGCTCAGCCGCCCGGAGCAGTGTCTTGACTCTCGCAATGTCTTTTCGCAGCACGCGGATCTTGGACAAAGTTTCCGTTTGACCATTCATCAATTGAAACTTCAGGCGAAAGAGCTGGTCGGAAAACTCCCGCGCTTTGGCGTTAAGCTCTTCGGAGGTCCACTCTCGCATTTTCTGGGCTTTCATCGGCCATCGCTCCCTGCACCGAACTGGATTACTCTCCGGTTCTACTGACAAACCGCGTGGGCAACGCAAGCTTGTGGCTCGCCAGGCGCAACGCCTCGCGGGCGTCCACCTCGCTCACGCCCTCCATCTCAAACAGAATCCTTCCTGGCTTGACAACGGCAACCCAAAACTCGGGGGCGCCCTTACCCTTTCCCATTCGGGTTTCAGCCGGCTTTTTGGTAACGGGCTTATCCGGAAAGGCGCGGATCCAGAGCTTACCGCCGCGCTTAATAAACCGCATGATGGCGACGCGCCCAGCCTCGATCTGCCGCGCCGTAATCCAACCCGGCTCCATCACCTTCAGGCCGTAATCGCCAAAAGAGAGTTTCGAGCCGCGCCAGGCTTTGCCGCGCATTCTACCCCGCTGCTGTTTCCGGAATTTCACCTTCGAGGGCATCAACATACGTTTTTCCGTGTACGCAGGCTACTGTAGTACGGGCGCCGCAACCGCCTCCTCCATTACTCTTGCCGGTCGCCGCTTCTGCTCGAGGATCTCGCCGTTATAGATCCAGCACTTCACGCCGATGACCCCGTAGGTTGTCCTCGCTTCCGCCATTCCAAAATCGATATCGGCGCGCAAGGTGTGCAGGGGCAACCTACCTTGCAAATACCATTCCGAGCGCGCAATCTCCGCTCCATTGAGCCGTCCGCCACACCGCACCTTGATCCCTTTACACCCGAAGCGCTGCGCGGAGTCTACCGCCTTCCGCATCGCCCTCCGGAAGGCGACGCGCTTCTCAAGCTGGAGGCAGATTGACTCGGCTACAAGCTGTGCGTTAAGCTCCGGGCGGCGAACCTCCTGGATATTGATCGGAAGAACTTCACGCCCTGTTCTCTTCTGAATTTCCTGACGCAACCGATCAATCTCCGCCCCCTTGCGTCCAATAATGATGCCCGGCCGGGCAGTATGAATGGTGATTTTCAATTTATTCCCGGGCCGCTCAACCTCTAACGAGGCCACCCCAGCGCTGCGCAACTCGTCTTTGAGACGCTTCTTCAGCACCAAATCCTCGTGCAGGAGGTCGGAATAGCCTTTTTTTGCGAACCAACGCGACTTCCACGTCTTGTTGTAGCCTAGCCGGAAACCGTAAGGATGAACTTTCTGTCCCATTTGCTTTCCTCTCAAAGCCGGACGGCTGAATTCAAGGCTTACCGTCGTCGACCACCACGGTAACATGGCTGGTCCGCCTCTGATACCGGTAAGCCCGTCCCATCGGCGCCGGGCGTATTCGCTTCGAGCGCGGTCCTTCATTCACATAGGCCTCAGCAACCACCAGATCGTCAACATCGACGTTCTCATTCGTTTGCTCGGCGTTCGAAATCGCCGAATTCAACGTCTTTTCGATCTCGTGAGTGATCCGCTTGTTGGTAAAGCGAAGCACGCTGATGGCTTCGCCCACTGGCTTACCGCGAATCAAATCAATCACCAGCCGCGCCTTCTGAGGCGAAACCCGCAAATACTTGCTTGTCGCTCGAACCTTCATCGATCTTCTTTCCGATCCGTTCGTCGGAGGTACGGGTTCTGAACCTCACACCCATCTTGCTGCGGCGGTCGCCTGCTTGCACTGACAAGCTCCGCCGGTTGGCTGCCCCGAAGGGGCAAACCGTGAATAGCCGTGGGTGGAACCCATGGGAATAAGTGAAAAATATGTTTCGGCCCTGATGTGGCCGGACAACACCCTGGGGATCGAAACAGATTTCGCAGGCGTTCGAACGCTGCGATCCCCAGCGGGTCAACCCCGTCAGGGTTGACTCCGTGATTGCTTCGTTTTCCGCAGGTTGCACCTGCGGCTATTCACAGCGTGGCCCCTTCGGGGCCACGCTACGACGCCATCCAACTGGTGCTTACCCGGCGGCTGGCGCTCCCGGTACTCGAGTTCGAGCCCCCGGCGGCGCGGCTGCCGCGGCAGCGCGTTCTGCAGCCACTTTCACGCCGTGCCCTTTGAAGGTCCGCGTTGGGGCGAATTCACCCAACTTATGTCCCACCATGTTCTCGGTAATGTAGACGGGAATAAATTTCTTTCCATTATGCACGGCGATGGTATGGCCCACCATTTCCGGGAAAATCGTGGAGCGCCGCGACCAGGTTTTGATGACTTTCTTCTCGAACCGCCGGTTGAGCAATTCGACCTTCTTCATCAGATGACCGTCTACAAACGGACCCTTTTTCAGCGATCTTGCCAATGCTCCTCCGTCTACTTCTTCTCGCGCCTCTTGACGATAAACTTGCCCGTCAGCTTGTTACGGCGAGTTTTATAGCCGCGCGTCGGCTGCCCCCAGGGCGTGACGGGATGCCGCCCGCCAGACGTTTTACCCTCACCACCCCCGAGAGGATGATCCACGGGATTCTTTGCCACGCCACGAACGGTCGGACGTCTGCCCAGCCACCGGGTCCGGCCAGCTTTGCCCACCGCCACATTCTCATGATCGGCATTTCCCACCTGGCCGATCGACGCCATGCAATCGATATGGATTTTCCGCACTTCCCCCGAAGGAAGGCGCACCTGGGCATAGTCCCCTTCCTTCGAAAGCAACTGGGCCGCTCCGCCGGCGCTCCGCACGAGCTGGCCGCCTTTACCTTGGCGCAACTCGATATTGTGAATCGTGGTTCCGGCGGGAATGTTCTTCAACGGAAGAGCGTTACCCACAACGATATCGGCTTGCGGCCCCGACGCCACCTTGTCTCCCAACTTGAGCCCCTTCGGACACAAGATGTATCGCTTCTCGCCGTCCGCGTAACTGAGCAGAGAAATAAAAGCTGAGCGGTTAGGATCGTATTCGATTGAGGCCACTCGAGCCTCAATGCCGGTCTTCTCTCGCCGGAAATCAATCACGCGGTACTGCCGCTTGTGCCCGCCGCCCCGGCGCCAGATCGTCAGGCGTCCCTTGTTGTTTCGTCCTGAGATGCGTTTCTTCGGCTCGAGGAGCGGCTTAAAGGGTTCCGCCTGAGTTATCTCATCGAACGTGAGCCCCGTTTGAAATCTTCGGGTTTCGGTATAGGGCCTGTACGTTTTAATGCCCATAATGATCTCGTCGCAACCGAGACTTTCGAGTGACGCTCACCTCGCTCCGGCAAGCGGTCTTTCACTCGCATCCCGGGGAAATCTACGGATTCTCGCCGTACTCCGGCATCTTTTCACCGGGCTTGAGCTTGATATAGGCTTTCTTCCAGTCGAGCCGGTAGCCGAAGTTTCTCCCTCGCCGCCGCAACTTGCCGCGAAAGTGGGCCGTGTGCACTGACTCAACTTTCACTTTAAAAGCCATCTGAACGGCCGCCTTAATTTCAATCTTATTGGCGTGAGGATCCACCTGGAACACAAGAGTGCGTGACCGCTCTTTGACGTCAAGGCCCTTCTCAGTAATGATGGCCTTGCGCAAAACCTGATAGGGGTTCTTGGTCATTGCAACGCCCTTTCTAACCGGCTCAGGGCTGATTCCGAAATCAACAATCTCTCGTGGCTCAGGAGGTCATACGCCTCAAGCTCGTGATGGCGCATCAAGTCACAACCCTCGATATTTCTTGACGAGAGATGGAGATTTCGATTCGCCGCGTCGGTCACCACCAGCACTCGCGGGCCGACCCCCAGCTTCCGGAGCGCTCCGCTGAAATTCTTCGTCTTGGGCTCTGGCAGCTCAAACGCTTCGACAACCGTCAGCTTGTTTTCCTGAAATTTTGCCGCGAGCGCCGCCTTCAGCGCTCCCCGCTTAACCTGGACGGGAAGCTTGATGGCGTAATCGTGCGGCTTCGGGCCATGGGCGATTGAACCGTGCCGCCATAAAGAGCTGCGGATGCTACCGGCGCGAGCCCGCCCCGTCCCCTTTTGCCTCCAAGGCTTCTTGCCTCCTCCGCTGACCTCGCCGCGGCTCTTGGTGGAATGCGTTCCCCGCCGCCGGTTAGCCAGGTACGCCTTGACGCCTTCCCAAAGCAAGTTCTCGTCCGGCGCGGCGAGGAACAGATCATCGGACACTTCGTGCTCCCTTACCTTGACTCCTTCGAGGTTCATTACGTCGAGCGTCGCCATAATTCCTGTTCTAAAGCTTCGGAGCTTTTGCCCTGCGCACGATCACATATCCGCCGTCGGGACCGGGAACGGCGCCGCGAACGATTAAGGCGTTATCATCGGGAAGAACGCGAAGAATTCGCAAGTTTCTGACCGTGACACGCGCTGCGCCCATATGTCCCGCGGCGAGCATCCCCTTGAGCACCCGCGAGGGGAAAGCCGAGGCGCCAATCGATCCGGGGGCGCGGTGAAACATCGATCCGTGAGAGGCTCCGCCGCCGCCGAAGTGGTGGCGCTTATGAAATCCCGCAAAGCCCCGTCCCTTGGATACTCCGATAACGTCTACTAGCTCATTCGCCTTAAATTCGTCGACGAGCACCTTGTCGCCCATTTTGATACTGGCATCGCCATTCTTGAGCTGAACTTCGCGCACGAAGCGGGAAGGGTTTGCCCCCGCACGCTTAAAATGACCCTGCTCTGGCCGCGTAACGCGCCGGGGTCCGGGTAACTCAACCAAAGCCAGTTGGACAGCCTCGTAGCCGTCTTTCCCGGCTGTTTTTCGCTGCAGAACCACACAGGGACCGACCTTAAGCACCGTGGCCGCCACTAAATCCCCGTTTTCCTGAAACAACCGGGTCACGCCAAGCTTTCTGCCAAGAATTCCGTCTACCATTTCCCTGTTCGCTACTTCGTGTGTTCTCTTCCAAACGCTTTGATTTCAATATCCACGCCCGAAGGAAGGTCAAGCTTGGTAAGCGCCTCAATCGTCGAGCCCGTGGGCTCAAGGATATCTACCAGACGCTTATGGGTGCGAATCTCAAACTGCTCCCGCGATTTCTTGTCGGCGTGCGGCGAGCGAAGCACGCAGTACTTGTTCTTAACCGTAGGCAGGGGTATCGGGCCGGCCACTTGAGCACCATTACGCTTGGCCGTCGAGACAATCTCGACGGCCGCTTGATCCAGGATGCGGTGATCGTAACCCTTTAACCGGATTCGAATTTTTTCGTGTAGCATATTCCTTTCACGCGCTCCTACTGCACGACCTCGGTGACGCTGCCTGCGCCCACCGTATGACCACCCTCGCGAATGGCGAACCGCAACCCTTTCTCCATGGCGATGGGCGTGATCAGCTCAATCTCCATCGTCACGTTATCACCCGGCATCACCATTTCCGTCCCGTCCGGCAGTTTCGCCACGCCCGTAACGTCCGTCGTCCGGAAGTAGAACTGCGGCCGATAGCCATTAAAAAAGGGCGTATGCCGCCCTCCCTCTTCCTTGGTCAGGATATACGTCTCCGCCTTGAATTTGGTGTGCGGGGTAATCGAGGCGGGCTTGGCCAGCACCATTCCCCGCTCCACATCGTCCTTCTCAGTGCCGCGCAGCAACACGCCGATGTTGTCCCCTGCCTGGCCTTCATCCAGCAGCTTTTTGAACATCTCAACGCCCGTCACCACCCGCTTGAACGGCTCCGGCCTTAACCCGACAATCTCGATTTCCTCCTGGATTTTTACCTTGCCCCGCTCCACGCGCCCGGTCACGACCGTGCCCCGCCCAGATATCGAGAAGATGTCTTCAACGGGCATCAAGAAGGGTTTATCAATTTCCCGCTGCGGTAGCGGAATATACTTGTCCACCGCGTCCATCAACTCGTCGATGGTCTTCTCCCACTTCGCGTCGCCTTCAAGCGCCTTCAGCGCCGATCCCCGGATCACGGGAATCTTGTCACCCGGAAAATTGTACTTCGATAGCAATTCCCGCACCTCGACTTCCACCAGCTCCAGCAATTCCGGGTCTTCCACCGCGTCGCACTTGTTCATGTAAACGACGATGTAAGGCACGTTGACCTGCCGCGCGAGCAAAACGTGTTCCCGAGTCTGCGGCATGGGCCCGTCCGTGGCCGCAACGACGAGAATCGCCCCATCCATCTGAGCCGCCCCGGTGATCATGTTCTTGATGTAGTCGGCGTGCCCCGGGCAATCAACGTGGGCATAGTGCCGGTTTGGCGTCTCGTACTCAACGTGCGCGATGGCAATCGTGATTCCCCGCGCCTTCTCCTCCGGCGCATTGTCGATCGTATCAAACGCGCGGAAACGCACCTTCGGGTTGTGCTTTGAGAGCACCTTAGTGATCGCTGCCGTTAGCGTCGTCTTCCCGTGATCGATGTGCCCGATCGTGCCGATATTCATGTGCGGTTTGGATCGGTCAAATTTCTCTTTGGCCATGATCGTTTTGCCTCACTTCGATGATTTAGTTCACGCGAATCAGCGCCAGCCCTATGAAGCTACGGGCTTTCCCTGAACTCGCATGATAATCTCGGATTCAATAGCGGGGGGCGTCTGCTCGTAACGATGGAAGTGCATGGTGTAGGAAGCCCGTCCCTGGGTCCGCGACCTCAAATCCGTTGCGTAACCAAACATCTCCGCCAACGGAACCATGGCGCGGATGATTTGCGTAGATCCGCGCTTCTCAAGCCCCTCAATGTGTCCCCGGCGGCTGCTCAAGTCTCCGAGAACGTCGCCCATGAACTCTTCAGGAACCACCACTTCAACTTTCATCACGGGCTCGAGCAGGCACGGACTCGCCCTCCGCACCGCCTGCTTCAGAGCCATCGAGCCGGCAATCTTAAACGCAATTTCCGACGAGTCCACTTCGTGATACGACCCGTCAGCCAGAACCGCGCGAATTCCGGTCATTTCGTAACCTGCCACCGCGCCGGTCTCCATAGCCTCACGGACCCCTTGATAGACGGGCGGAATATATTCCCTCGGCACCACTCCACTTACAATCTCGTCGATGAAAAGCAGGTTGAGATCCGCGTCAAATTTGTTCGTGCTCTTCTTTTTTGCGAGATCCGCAACTTCGTTCAAGTCGGGGTGAGCCAGAGGGTCAATGCGCAACACCACGTGCCCGTACTGGCCCCGCCCGCCGGTCTGCCGAATATACTTTCCTTCTGCCTCCGCCGAAGCCCGAATCGTCTCCCGGTAAGCCACTTGCGGCCGCCCGACGCTGGCTCCCACGCTAAACTCGCGAAGCATGCGATCCACCAGAATCTCGATATGCAGCTCGCCCATGCCCGACATCAGGGTCTGTCCGGTATCCGGGTCAGTGCTCACTCTAAAAGTGGGATCCTCCTGGGTCAGGCGCGCCAGCGCCAAGCCCATCTTTTCCTGGTCCGCCTTGGTTTTGGGCTCGATTGCCACCGAAATCACAGGCGCCGGGAAATCTATCGCTTCATAGACGATGGGCGCCTTTTCGTCGCAGACAGTGTCGCCGGTGGAAACGCTCTTCAACCCGACCGCTGCCGCAATATCGCCCGCATAAACTTCGTGAATCTCCTCTCTCTTGTTGGCGTGCATCTTCAACAAGCGGGCAATGCGCTCGCGTTTGCTACGGCGTGGATTATAAACCGTCTGCCCGCTCGCCAGCGAACCCGAATACACCCGAAGAAACGCCAACTGCCCCACAAACGGATCCGTCATAATCTTGAAGACAAGCGCCGAGAAGGGCGCCTCGTCGGTTCCCTCCCGCGTCAGCTTGCCTTCGCCGCCGGGTTCATTGCCTTCAAAGAAACGCATGTCAGCGGGAGAAGGAAGATAGTCCACCACCGCATCCAGCAGAGGCTGAACGCCCTTGTTCTTAAAAGCCGCTCCACAAAGAACGGGCACCACTTTCATGCTCAAGGTCGACCGCCGCAGGCTCGCCCGCAACTCCTCAGCGGAAACTACTCCTCCGTGGGCATACTTTTCCAGGATTTCGTCGTCGAACTCGGCCAGGGTTTCAATGAGCTGCTCGCGGCTCCGCCGCGCTGCCTCAACTTCCGAGGGAGGAATTTCCTCTTCATCATAATCCGCGCCGAGGGTCTCATCATGATAGACGAGGGCTTTCTGGCGCACAACATCAATGGAACCCTGAAAGCGGTCTTCGGAGCCGAGCGGAATATGGATCACCGCGGGTGTGGCGTGAACTTTGCTCCGAAGCTGGCTCACACACTCATCGAAGTTCGCTCCCGCCCGGTCCATCTTGTTAACAAAAACAATGCGCGGCACACGGTACTTGTCGGCCTGCCGCCAGACGGCCTCCGTCTGGGGCTCAACCCCCTCGACCGCCCCCAAAATGGCAATCGCTCCGTCAAGCACCCGGAGCGATCTCTCAACTTCTGCCGTGAAATCAACGTGGCCCGGCGTATCAATGATGTTGATGCGAATGTCGCGCCAGAAACACGTGGTCGCCGCAGAGGTGATGGTGATGCCGCGCTCCTGCTCCTGCTCCATCCAGTCCATGACGGCGGTCCCCTCATGAACTTCGCCCATTTTGTGCGTAATGCCGGTGTAGTAGAGGATACGCTCCGTCGTCGTCGTCTTACCGGCGTCAATATGGGCCATGATGCCGATATTCCGGGTTTTTTCGAGCGGCGTCTTTCGCGGCATAAAATAGCGTAGCTAAACAGACTCCACCGTCTTCGCGGCGGACAAAGCTGCGATCCGGGTTTAGAACCCGGATTGTTAGGATGAAGCCGGTCCGGTGGCTGCGGGACGCCTCGTGGCTTCAGGCGAAGCCACATCTCGTCGCCGCTTCAGGCCTTCCCGCATCGTCGGGGTTTACCAGCGGTAGTGGGCAAAAGCCCTGTTGGCTTCCGCCATGCGGTGGGTATCGTCCTTCTTCTTGATCGCCCCGCCGCGATTATTGGAGGCATCCAACAGCTCAGCGGACAGCCTTTCGACCATAGACTTTTCGCTGCGCTCGCGCGCATAGCCAATAATCCAGCGGAGGCTCAGAGAAGTTTGACGATTCCGATTCACTTCAACCGGTATTTGGTAATTGGCTCCGCCTACGCGGCGGCTCTTCACTTCGAGCGCCGGCCGCACGTTATCCAGAGCCTTCTTGAATGTCTTAATCGGGTCATCGTTCGTTTTCTGCCCGATGACGTCCAGCGCCCCATAGACAATACGTTGCGCCACCGATTTCTCGCCCTTTGACATCAGGCAATTAATCAGCTTCTGTACAACCAGATTACCGTAGACGGGGTCTGGAACGATCTCCCGCCGTTCAACAGTTCCCTTTCGGGGCATAAAATAGTTTCTGCCTTTAGCTTACGTTTACGAAGCCTTCGGCCGCTTCGCGCCATATTTCGAGCGCCCTTGCCGGCGATCATTCACCCCGGCCGAATCCAATGTGCCTCGCACGACGTGGTAACGGACTCCGGGAAGGTCCTTCACTCTTCCGCCTCGAATCATCACAATCGAGTGCTCCTGCAGATTGTGGCCAACCCCAGGGATGTAAGTTGTCACTTCCATGCTGTTGGTGAGCCGTACGCGGGCCACTTTCCGCAGCGCCGAATTCGGTTTCTTGGGCGTCTGAGTGTAGACGCGAATGCATACCCCACGCTTCTGCGGACATCCCTCGAGCGCCGGGCTCGAAGTCTTGTAGCGTGGCCACTTCCTGCCCAAACGGACCATTTGACTAAACGTTGGCACCTAAATTCCCATCCCTTGCTGCGCTGACCCGCCTGTGAGCATTACCTCAAGTGACAAAGCCTTTCGAATGTACCAAATCCTATATTTGACTGTCAAGCGTAAACAGTGCGTAGAAGCGGCTTTATGCTGTTATTTGCGTGGCAAGATGAATCCGCAGCTACCGGCGTAGCGCCAACCTTTAGGTCGACACGTGCCGGGCTAAAACCCGGCGCTACTTGGCCGGATCCTGTAACGCGGCCGCTATCGCATTTGCATAATTTCATCTTCCTTCACTTTCCCCTGGCCGTCCAATTTAGCGATGAAATCATTGGTGAGTTTCTGGATCTCCTCAAGCCCCCGCCGCTCGTCGTCCTCAGAAATTTGTTTGTCTTTCAGAAGCTTTTTCAGCGCTTCGTTGGCGTCCCGCCGGACATTGCGTACTGTCATCCGGTGGTTCTCCAATATAGCGTGCACGCGCTTCACCAGCTCCTTCCTCCGCTCTTCGGTAAGCGGGGGAATGGGAACGCGAAGCATCTTCCCATCGTTCATCGGGTTCAGCCCGAGGCCGGATGACCGGATTGCTTTCTCAATGGCCGCCAGTAACCCCGGATCCCACGGCTGGATCGTAATCAGAACGGGCTCCGGCACTCCCAGTGTGGCCACCTGATTGAGCGGGGTCGGCGTTCCGTAATATTCCACCTTGACATGATCCAGCAATGATGCGGAGGCGCGCCCCGTTCTCACCGCCGCCAACTCCTGTTGAAATTCCTCGACCGCCTTCGACATTCGGACCTTCGCTTCGGCTAACGTTTCTTTGACCATCGGACGGCCTCCCTAGTTCTCAGCGCGCTACCAGCGATCCGACTTTTTCCCCGGAGATAACACGTTTAAGATTTCCCGGAACGTTCAAGTTGAAAATGATTATGGGCAGACTGTTGTCCATGCAAAGCGAGATCGCGGTGGTATCCATCACCGCCAGTCCCTTGGAAAGGACGTCAAGATAGGTAATTCGAGGCACCATCTCCGCATCAGGTGAAACGCGTGGATCGCGGTCATATACGCCATCCACTTTCGTGGCTTTCAAGATCACATCGGCTTTGACTTCCATACCTCGCAAGGCCGCCGCCGTATCCGTCGAAAAATAGGGACTGCCCGTGCCGCCGGCAAGAATGACGAGCCGCCCTTTCTCAAGGTGACGGATCACCCGGCGCCGGATGAAGGGCTCGGCGATTTCCCGCATCTCAATCGCGGTGATCACGCGGGTATCCGAGCCGGCCTTTTCGAGTGCGTCCTGAAGCGCCAGGGCATTGATGACGGTTGCCAGCATCCCCATGTGATCCGCGACGACGCGGTCAAAGCCATTCGCCGAAGCCGCGACGCCCCGGATAAAGTTTCCGCCGCCCACGACGATCGCCACTTGAACGCCCCATTCATGAACTTCATGGATCTCGCTGGCGATACGAGCGACGGCCTCGGGAGCGACGCCAAAGCCCTGAGTTCCGATCAGGGCCTCGCCGCTGAGCTTGAGCAGGACTCGCTGAAAGGCAGGTTCGCTCATCATTCCGTCGGGACACACCTTGAGGTTTCAGCCTCTCTCAGCCCCTTAAGAAACTCCTCGCTTGTTTGGAAGAATCAAAGGGTTTTGGACCGCCGGAAGCCGCTGCTACGTGGTCGCATCAGGGGGTTACCCAGCGGAGCCGGGGGTGGAGCCGGTAGGGATCAAACCCTCTCCCACTTTGAAACGGGCAAAGCGGCGGACCGCGATGTTCTCGCCAAATTTCGCAATCTTTGAGGCAATGAGATCCGCAACGGTCTGTGCCGGATTTTGATCCTTGATGAAGTGCTGCTCGTAAAGGCAGTTCTCTTCGTAAAACTTTCCCAGTCTTCCCTCGACAATCTTCTCAAGTACTGCGGCTGGCTTGCCCGAACCTTCCGCCTGGACGGCGAGAATCGCTTTCTCTTTGTCCAGCGCCTCAGGCGTCACGTCCTCTTTGCGAATAAACCTCGGGTCAGTCGCGCAGATGTGCATGGCCAAATCGTGGGCGAGCTGCCCGAACTCTTCGTTGCGAGCGACAAAATCGCTTTCACAGTTCAGTTCCACGATCACGGCAATCTGGGAGCCCGGATGAACGTAGGACCCGATCAAACCCTCGGAAGCCGCGCGTCCGGCCTTCTTCGCGGCGGCCGCCTTGCCGCGCTTGCGAAGGATCGTGAACGCCTGGTCCAAATCCCCATTCGCTTCATCGAGCGCCTTCTTGCACTCCATCATCGGCGCGCCGCTCATGTCTCGCAATTTTTTTACAGCGTCCTTCGAAACATCCATCTAAGGGTTTCCTTCGCGCAAATCTTCGCCTTCCGGCCCTTCCCCTGGCCGGGCGACCCGGCCTTTACCGGCAGCAGCTCGCCGGCGCGTCTTGGGGACGCGTACGCGGGCATCCTCCACTTCCTCCGCATCCGCTACTGTTTCGGGAACAGGCGATTCGAACTGGTTGTAATCGGCCCCACCCTCTTCGGAACCGGCGGCTTCTTCCATGAGCCGGCCCTCGAAGGCTGCGCGCTCCCGCTCCGCCTCCAATTCCGCAGCCGCGCGTTCGGCGGCAAGTTTCTCCTCCTCGATCCGCCGCTCCTCGGCCATCCCCCGGCCTTCCAGCACAGCGTCCGCGATATGTGCCGTAAACAGGCGGATTGACCGGAGCGCATCGTCATTTCCGGGAATGACATAGTCAACCATATCGGGGTCGCAGTTCGTGTCCACAATCGCAACCACCGGAATTCCCAGCTTGTAAGCCTCCTTAACGGCAATGTGCTCATTATTGGAATCCACCACGAACAGGGCGTCGGGCAGCCCCGGCATCTCCTTGATCCCTGCCAGATTGTACTCGAGATGCTCGCGCTCCCGCTCGAGTCTCAGCACTTCTTTTTTCGGCAATAAATCATATCTGCCGTCCCGGCTCATTTCCTCGAGCTCCTTAAGTCTCTGGATAGATTTTTGGATGGTCGTGTAATTCGTTAGCAGGCCGCCCAGCCACCGGTGATTCACGTAATACATCGTGCATCGTGACGCTTCTTCCGCGATAGCCTCTTGTGCCTGCCGTTTGGTGCCCACGAAAAGCACGGTCTTGCCTTCCTGGCTCAAGTCGCTCACAAATTTCGCAGCTTCTCGGAACAGCTTCAGCGTCTTCTGCAAATCGATAATATAAATACCGTTGCGCTCCCCGTAGATGTATTCCTTCATCTTCGGGTTCCAGCGCCGCGTCTGGTGGCCGAAATGGACCCCGGCCTCCAGAAACTCTTTCATGCTGATAACTGGCAAATCGCCTCCATTCTTATCGTTTTGAAAATTGAAATCGCTTGCGCGCGCCTTTTTGACCGTACTTCTTCCGTTCTTTGATCCTTGAATCGCGGGTCAAAAACGCTCCCCGGCGAAGCGCGGAGCGCAGTTCGGGATTAAAGATCAGCAGAGCCCGCGCAATGCCCAAGCGCGCGGCTCCTACCTGCCCATGCAAGCCTCCCCCGCGCAGCAGAATGAGAATGTCAAATTTTCCCGCCGTCTCCGTCGCACCGAGCGGCTGCTGCAACTCAGCCTGCAACGCCTTCGACGGCACATATTCGTCGAGCGGGCGCCGGTTGATGGTGATCTTGCCTTCTCCCTCCCGTAGGTACACTCGCGCGACCGCGCTCTTCCTTCTCCCGGTTGCGCGATATTCCATTACTCCTGGCACCTGAACTCCTTTGCTGACTCGTTGTCGCGCTGGTCCCGCTTAGCGGGACCAGCGTTTGCCGCCGGGACGCATGCGCGACGGGAACCGCTGGTTCCCCGCGCCAGACGCCGAAGGAATGCCATCATCAGCGCTTGAGGTTGGCCAATTCCGGTTTCTGACCTTCGTGAGGATGGCTGGGACCTGCATAGACCCTGACCCGGGCTGCCATACGGTCGCCCAGACGGCTCTTCGGAAGCATCCCACGAACCGCCTCCCAAACCATTGCCGTCGGCCGGGAAGCCAGGTACTGGCGCGCGGAAATCTCCTTTAGCCCGCCCGGATATCCCGTATGACGCCGATAGATCTTCTGATCCATTTTGCGTCCCGTCAATAAGACTTTCTCTGAGTTGATGATAATTAGCCCGTCGCGGTGGTCCTCGTGCGGCGTGTAGTCCGGGCTGGCTTTCCCCATCAGCACGCTCGCGGCGCGAGCAGCTAACCGGCCCAGAGGCCAACCCTCCGCGTCAATCAAGCTCCATCGTATCTTTCGCCGTCTCGACCCCTGAAGGTATGTCACTACTCCTCACCCATCATCCTGATTTTACCGCAATTTTTTATTAATACTTGACCTTCCACACTTTTGTCAATCGCTGCCAAATTCCCGGTAGTGGGTCAGTTTGGACTTGTAGCGGCGAGTTTACCTCGCCAGATGGCGGCATGAAGCCGCCTCTACATCAAACTGACCCACTACGCAATTCCCCAAATCCGTAGGCAACCAAAAGTGATGTAGGGGGGACGGCTTGCCGTCCCCTTGATTGCCGCCCGAAAAGCAACGAGGGTAGGGCAAGCCCCACCCCTACGCTGCTCAAGCCCGGGGTGGATACCGCTGGCCCGGTGGCGCAGACATTGGCACTTGATGTTTGCGACCAGCGACTCACTTGGGATGCGAATAGAGGTGAGTTTGCAGAGAACGCCTGGTCGCCCTTGACCCCGCGCCCTTGAAGAGGCTTTTAAAAATCTTGATAACGCCGACGGCCCTGGCTCTCCAGCCTGCCAGGAGCGGCCCTGCCGCTGCCACATAAAGAAATCGCCGGTCTTCGCATACTCCTGGTCGCGGCCATAGCCGCAATCGAGAAGCAAACGTTCCCTTGGGCTGCGATAGGCAGAGGTGGATTGATCTGTTGTGGCGGAAAGCTCTTCCACTTGGGCTGGGAGACCGCCGCCTGCTCCTGGCAGGATCGTCTTCGCGCTTGCTGAAGCCGCAATACCGCTCTTCAAAAAATCGCGCCTTGTCCAATTCGGCATTCTCTGTCTCCGCTAACAGTTAGGGTTGAGTGTCCAGCCCGGCACGAACTCTGCGCCGCGCCACAATTCTACACAGTTACGGGCATGGCATCGAAAAAACTTTCAGATGTCGGATTACCTGAGTTCCGGGCTCGCACCGCCGGGCTTCTGCCCGGCACCTGGCCAAATGCCGACCTGAAGGTCGGCGCTACAAAGAGACCGGAATCCCGCTCTCCGGCCTGACCTGCGCGGAATCCATGAGTGGTAGAATGATGCAGATAATTTTGTCAGGCGATGATGACATGCATGCGCGAACTGGAGATTACTTATGAAACTCACCACTCTTCTATTTACTTGCACGTTTGTGGCACTCCCGCTGCCGAAAACTTCATGGGCCCAGCAGACGTCAAATCCGCTGATCGCTCAGTTGAAGAGCCCGAACGCGAAGGCAAGAGCCAAGGCCGCCCGCCAGCTCGGCAAGTCCGGAGATACAGCCGCTGTTCCAGACCTGGCCACGGCGCTAACCGATCCAAGCTCGAACGTCCGGAGCGAAGTGATCGTGGCCTTGGCCACGCTTCACACGCTTCCTTCTCTGAAGGCCTTGCTGATGGCGACGCGAGACACCAATCCTAGCGTGCGCCTGCTAGCCGTCAACGCCCTGGTCGGATGGTACACCGGGAACATTCCCTCGCTGGGATTCGTTGCCCAAAGCTATCACAGTGCAGCGAACATGTTTCAGAGTGGTCCGACAGCAGGTGTGAGCCCCGGCACCATGGTCGACCCGGGCGCGGTCGCCGCGTTGGAGGAAACGATGCAGGACACGCGGTCAATTCAAGCAGCGCGCAGAGCGGCATGGGGTTTAGGAACTTTGCACGCGCAAGCGGCCGTGCCGGACCTCGTGAAGGCTGCACATTCTGTCGATACTGAGCTTGCCACAAATGCGCTGAACTCGCTCGCCAAAATCAAGGATGTTACCGCTGGCCCGCAACTTGTGGATTTATTGGACTCTTCGAACCGGGATGTCCGCCAAACAGCCGCAATCACGGTTGGCATTCTGCGGACCAAATCCGCCGTGCCGAAGCTTGAATCGACGTATAAAACTGATTCCAACATTCACGACCGCGAGGCGGTGCTCGGTGGACTCGCCTACATCGGTGATCCTTCTTCCTATCACACCTTCATTGAGGCTCTCGCTAGCGCCGACCAGAACCAGCGCGCCTACGCAGCGGAAGGTCTCGCTCGCGCAGGCAACAATCAAGCTTTGCCAGCTCTTCAAGAGGCGATGCAGGTGGAAAACAAGCAGAACGCGAAACTGGCGATCCTTTTCGCGCAAAGTGCGCTAGGGAAAACCCAGAGCCTCGAGCAACTGGTGGACACTTTGCCGTCGCGCTCCTACGGCGATGTAGCTCAAAGCTACCTCGTCGAGCTGACTCGGCGAAAGGCGCTGCTCGATGCGGTTTACCCTTATCTGACCGATAGCAATGCCACTATTCGGCGCAAGCTTTGTTACGTCCTGATGTATTCGGGAAATGCATCAAGCATCCCGCAGCTTCAGCCCCTGACCCACGATCACAACGGTGACGTGGCGGCCGCGGCCTTGAGCGCCATCAAGTCGATTCGATCCCGAACGAATTCAGCCGCCTGATAGCCCACACCGTTGAAGTATGCTGTGCCAAGATACAGTCCTCAACTTGTGGATTTGTTGAACTCCGCTAACCGCAACATCCAGGAAACAGCGGCTGTTACGGTTGGCAAGCCGCGCATTCCCTCGCTTGGACCAAAGACTGCGAGCTGCCGCTGCTCCGCATTCTGAGCTATCGCCAAGGTCAGGATCACACGGATAGGACCGCATATAATCGGCGCCAGCCCAACGCGTTGTTTGCCGGGCAAGGGCCGCTCCGCCAGGCAGCCACCAAAGTTCTGGCCAGTCAACCCTCAGCGAGCCCAACCCTGCTCTTCGGACTGGGTCCGACTGCCTCTGGATCGGTCTCAATTCACCGATAATTCACATTTCGTTAACAGCATTTTAAATAGCTCCTATTAACTTTCCCTGATACAAAGAATTTAAATCCAATACCGCGACTGCAGTTCCGAGGAGACCGTGAAAAAGAGATTTGAGATTTGGATTTTAATGGAGATGCTTATAGCGGCATTCCTGACTTTTAGTTCCACGGCGGCGCGCGCCCAGGAATTCCGTGCAACGCTGACGGGCCAAGTGACTGACCCAAGCGGCGCTGTAGTTCCCGGCGCTGTGGTGACTGCCGTCAAAAACGATACGCAACAAACGTACACCGCCAAAACGAACGCGGCCGGCGTTTACTACATTCCGTACATATTGAATGGGCTGTATACGGTGACCGTTAAAGCGCGTGGCTTCAGGACATTTGTGCAGGAGAATGTATTGCTCTCAGCGAGTCAGACTTACGGCCTGAATGCTCGGCTTGTAGTGGGCGCCACGGCGCAGAACATAACTGTTACGTCTGCGCCGCCGCTCATCCAAACGGCTACTGGCAGCGGAGGCACGATTCTCACGGGAACCTCCGTCGACAATGCCCCCCTGAACGGCCGGGACGTTTACCAGCTAACCGGAACCACTCCCGGCAGCCAGTACCAAATTGGCTCGTACAACCCGTATAACGAGGGAACGTCGGGCTGGGATTATAACAACAATTACGAGGTTGGCGGCGGCATGGCATACTATACCGACTTCTCGATGAACGGGGCCAATATCGGCCTCTTGCAAGGCGAGGATGACGACGAAGGATCCTGGACATTCGCGCCCAATGTCGATGCCGTTCAGGAAGTCAACGTCATGTCGGATCAGTACGATGCGCGGTATGGGCGATCGGGGGGCGCCTTGGTCAATATCGTTACAAAAAGCGGAACGAACCAGTTTCACGGCGACCTTTACGAGTACCTTGAAAATAGCGCCCTGGATGGGAACACCTTTACCGACGATATCAACGACATCGCCAAGCCGTTTAGTACCCAGAACCAATTTGGCGGCACGTTTGGTGGTCCGATCAAAAAGGACAAAATCTTCTTTTTCGTCAGCTTCGAAGGCTTCCGGTCAGACGAACCTTACGGCGTCACCGACACCTTGCCGACTGCGGCGATGAAAAACGGCGACTTCAGTGGCACGGGGTATGACATCTTTAACCCGAGCACCATACAGTGCGGGGTGGCGGGCGGAGCCATTGGGAACTGCCCGAATAACGACTACGTCAGCACAGAGTTTCCGAATGACACCATTCCGGCGGCTCTCATGAACAAAACAGGCTCGGACATTTTGAGTTACTATCCTTCCCCGACTCTGCCTGGGATTTCAAACAACTATGTTGTTTCTGAACCCGAGAAGATTCATTTTAATCAACCCATGGCGCGCGTTGATTGGACCCTGAACGACCGCAACCGCCTCTACGCCACTTACATGTATGAAGACGGCGCCGAAAATGTAAATGAGAGCGGCCTTCCCGGAGCGGCTGCCAACGGCGGCAATTTGGATACCACGCGGAACATTCAGCTGGCCACGCTGGATTTGACTCACACGTTTTCTCCAACGATGATCGGCGATTTTAAGGCTAGCTTCAACCGTTACGTCGAAGACGAAATATATAACGAGATTGGCATGATGAAGGGCGGCCCCGAAGCGTTTGGGCTGAGTTATCCCTTGGGTGGCACCTCACCTTCTCCGAATGAATATCCTCAATTTTCGATTAATGGTCTTCCGGAGCTCTTTAACAGCGAGATTGATTACAAAGGCTGGACCGACGCGGTTTTGGACGCCGACTTCACCAAAATAGAAGGGCGCAACAGCATCGAATTCGGCGGCGAATGGGGCTACTATTCTTTCTTCTGGAACCCTCCAGAGGCCAGCCCCAATGGCGACTTTAGCTTTGGTACCACCTTCACTCAGTACAATCCCACGAGCGCGAGCGCGCTTCCGCCCGGGGTTAGCGGCGTATCCGGGAACGCGGTCGCCGCCGTGCTCTTGGGCGATCCGACTGGCGGCGGCGTCGATTGGAATGCCACCGTGATGCAAGGCCAACCGATGTGGGATATCTACGGTCAGGATAACATTCGCGTTAACAAACGTCTTACCGTGAATATCGGTTTGCGGTACGACGTCGAGCAGGGAGTGAAAGACCGCTTTGACACAATCAACCGTGGCATGTGCCTCGATTGCGTCAACCCCGATTCGACTAACGCGACTTTTGAGGCGAACATGGCTGCTGATTCGGCAACGTATGCGGCAGATTACATTAATACCGGCCCCCTCGATCCCATTCGTGGCGGACTTCTGTTCGAAGGCACAAATGGGCAGCCCAGCAATGGTCTCAACACTGACTGGGGGGACATCGGTCCCCGGCTTGGCTTTGCCTACATGATCAACCCGAAGACTGTCATCCGTGGCGGCTGGGGCTGGATGTATGCCTACAACACCGACGGTGTCTCGCAGGATGGGTTTAACATTACAACGTCCTATGTGGACTCGTTGAATGGCATAACCCCAACAAGCTACTTCAGTTCAGGCTTGCCGTTTCCCAGCGGAATTGAAAAGCCCGCGGGCAGTTCGCAGGGCCTGCTGACGGACATTGGCAACGACATCGGCGGCATCTGGTATCCCGGCCAGCGGATTCCGCGCGTCCAGGTGCAGTCGATCGGGGTGCAGCGGGAGTTGCCAGGGCATACGGTGCTGGACGTTAAGTACTCCGGAAACTATGCGCGAAATCTCGCCGACAACTACCCTCTAGACTCTACCCTGCCCCTCACCGGAGGCCCGGTTTCCGGCGCATCTTGCGGCCTCTCCGGCCACGTCGGCTACGCTCAATTGCAGCAAGCAACTTACAATTCCTGCGTTGCCGAGCTTTATGATCGCCAGGTTCCGAACCCATACTATGGGGTCGTTCCATCGAACACCAGCCTCGGTAGCTCGCCGACGGTTTCCGCCTATAATTTGATGGTTCCGAACAGTGCCTTCGGCGCACTCACGCAGTCCGACATGCCCGTGGGCAGGATGTGGTTCGACGCGTTGGAAGCGACATTGCAGAAGCGGCTTTATGGCACAAGCCGCGGCCTCAACTTCCTCGTTAGCTATACCTACTCTAAGGTCATGTCGTCCGACGGGTGGATGGACTCATTCCCGTGGAGGAGTGCTACCCAAGAGGATGAATTGACGAACTACGACCGGACAAACGTCTTGACGTGGAGCGGCGTCTGGGACATGCCCTGGGGTCAGGGAGCAAAATACCTCGCTCCGAATGCCCACGGCGTGCTCGGCACGCTGATCAATAACTGGAAGGCAAGTTGGATCCTTACAGAAGAAAGTGGACCTCCCATTAGCCTCGATACCGGCGTATGGAAAACCACCTCGCACAACTATGTGCCGGCCAGCGGCCCCACCTTCGAACAATGGGTCTACAACTGCAATGGGGAGCCAGAGAACTGCTTCGAGTCAATTCCAGGGATGGGTCAGGTGAACCAGCCCAACTATATTGGCTACATCCGTCAGTACAGTGTTCCTGATCTCGATTTTAGCGCTTTTAAAGATTTCAAGCTTACGGAAAGCAAGAGTCTCGAGGTCCGCGCCGATTTCTTCAACTTGATCAACACTCCCTATTTCGGCTCCGGGCCGGATATGAATCCCTTCGCCAATGGAGGCCAAATTACCAAGGAGTCGAATGGGGAGTGGGAAGGCTACGGAACCGTTTCGTTCAGCCAATCCAATTTCCCGCGCTACATCCAAATCTCGCTCAAGTACACGTTCTGAACAGCCGCTTTCGACTGCGCCGTGCCCTTCGATACTTAATAACAATTCTACTCTATGGAGGTAAACGAAAATGAATCGGAACAACCGTCTTAGATATGTGATATTCGGCGCTACGTTGCTCGCAATCCTACCTACTCACCGCTTCCTGACAGCACAAAACCTGATTAATATCGCCGCTCCGGTAATGAGTATCCCCAACCAGGAAGTGCAGATTACACCATTCGCGCCTAGTGGTGCGC
>JASHOS010000196.1 GCA_030040995.1 Terriglobia bacterium
TGATCCACGATTTTGCCGTTCCCGCTTTTCGGGTGAAGATGGACGTGCTTCCGGATCGCTATACCACGATCTGGTTTACGGCAACCCGGACTGGCCGGTATCCATTTTATTGCGACCAGTACTGCGGCACGTTTCATTCCCATATGCGCGGCTATGCGGTGGTGATGTCCGATCGGGATTACGAGACCTGGCTGAGCGGAGAGATTCGCGAGACGGAATCCATGGCGGCAGCCGGCGCTCAGCTCTACCAGAGTTACGGCTGCATCACCTGTCACGGCACGGGTAAGGCTCCGCCTTACGTCGGGCTTTATATGTCGAAAGTGAAGTTGACTACGGGGCAAGTGGTGATCGCCGACGACGCCTATATTCGCGAGCACATTCTGGATCCATCCGCGCAGATTGTTGCCGGATATAAGCCGATCATGCCGACGTTCCAGGGCCAGATTTCCGAAGAGCAAATCCTCGATATTATTGCTTATATTAAATCCCTTGCGACTACGCCGGGACCCACGGGCGTGCCCGTTCAACCGGCAGCGGTAACCAAGGCGAAGTAAGTGTTTATAGTGGCGGCCGGGATTATCCCAGCCGCCCGGGGCGGCGAGCCCCGGCAGTAAAGGAGAGCAAGTAATGGGCACCGCAAGCGCCGCGACGCTTCCCGGAAGCGGTGAAGAGTTCCATCTTCACTACCTGAACGTCAAACACGGGCTCAAGGCATGGCTGCTTACGACGGATCACAAGCGGATCGCTTGGCTGTATTTCTTTACGACCACATTTTTCTTCATTGTGGGCGGGCTCGCGGCCACCTTCATGCGGCTCAACCTGATCAGTCCCCAGGGCGCTCTCGTCGAGCCAGAGACTTACAACAAGCTGTTCACCATCCACGGCACCATTATGATCTTCTTCTTCCTGGCGCCGGCGGTGCCTACGGTGCTCGGCAATTTCCTGATTCCCATGATGGTCGGCGCGCGAGACGTGGCCTTTCCCAAGCTGAACCTGCTCAGTTGGTATATCTTCATCACCGCAGGAGCGATCTTCCTCTATTCGGTCATTTCAGGTGGAGTGGATACCGGATGGACGTTTTACACGCCGCTCAGCACGATGTATTTGAACACCCACGTCCTCTCGGCGGCGATGGCCGTTTTCATCTCGGGTTTTTCTTCCATCCTTACGGGCATGAACTTCATCGTCACCATCCACAAGATGCGCGCGCCTGGGCTGACCTGGTTTCGCCTGCCGCTTTTTATCTGGTCCATGTACGCAGCAAGCCTCATCTTCGTCCTGGCGATGCCGGTGATTGCGATTACGATGGCTTTGGTGATGATCGAGCGGATTTTTCACGTCGGCATCTTTGACCCGGCGCTGGGTGGCGACCCTGTTCTTTTTCAGCACCTCTTCTGGTTCTTCGGGCATCCCGAGGTTTATATTCTGATTCTGCCTTCCATGGGAGTCATCAGTGAATTGATGGCTGCCTTCTCGCGAAGGCGCGTCTTCGGCTATGGGTTTGTGGCTTTCTCGAGTTTCGCGATCGGGCTCATCTCGTTCATCGTATGGGGACATCACATGTTCGTTTCCAGCGAGTCCGCTTACGCCGGGATATTCTTCTCGGCCATGAGCATGGCCGTGGCCATCCCGTCCGCCGTCAAAGTGTTTAATTGGATCGCGACGATGTACAAAGGCTCCGTCTCTTTCGAGGCTCCCATGCTCTTTGCCCTTGGGTTTATTGGCCTTTTCACCATCGGCGGTCTCACCGGCGTCTTTCTGGCCAGCATGGGGCTCGACATCTTCCTTCATGACACCTACTTTGTGGTTGCCCATTTTCATTACATCATGGTCGGCGGTGCCATCATGGGGTATCTGGGAGGACTGCATTATTGGTGGCCCAAGATGACCGGCAAGATGTATCCGGATTACTGGGCGCGCATCTCGGCGCTGATTATTTTTGTAGGTTTCAATCTGACCTTTGGTCCGCAGTTCCTGCTGGGGGTCCTTGGTGAGCCCCGGAGATACGCGACGTATCCGCCCAATTTCCAGTTCTTGAACATCATGTCGAGCGCGGGAGCGTCGATTTTGGCGGTCGGCTATTTGTTGCCCTTTATTTACTTCATCTGGTCCGCAAAGTACGGCGCTCCGGCAGGGCCGAATCCCTGGGGAGCGAGAGGATTGGAGTGGGAGACGGCTTCTCCTCCTCCGGTCCACAATTTTGATGTGACGCCGGTGGTCACTCACGAAGCTTATGACTACGAGGCCGTTTCGGAGACTGTGGCTGTCTCGTGACGCGAGGTTAGAGAATCGGGATTCGGGACTCGGGTAGCCGGCGAAACCGCAGCCGAAACGTGATGAAGTGCTGCCCTCTCCCGCTTGCGGGAGAGGGGGGACCGCGAAGCGGTGGATGAGGGGTTTCTCCCGAAATCCTGTCGAGCCTTGAGTAACATGGAGGAAAGAGTTGGCGGAAGAGCACGCTGCTCTCGTAGCGGAGCAGTTTGACGATCAGTTGCAGCAATACCAGACGGCCACCTTGGGCATGTGGATTTTCCTGGCCACGGAAATCCTGTTTTTTGGCGGGCTGTTTGCCGCTTATACCATTTACCGGTATCAGTATCTGCCGGCGTTCGAGATCGGCAGCCACCACCTCAGCGTCTTATGGGGTGGGACGAACACTGCCGTGCTGATCTGCAGCAGCTTGACGATGGCGATGGCCGTCCGGTGCGCTCAGCTTGGGAAAAAGAAGCCCTTGATCGCATTTTTGTTCGTCACTTTGATTTTTGGCTTCCTGTTTCTCTTGATCAAGTTCGGCGAGGAATGGCGCCACGAGTATCTCGAGGGTTTGGCTCCCGGAGTTAACTTCACCTACCATGGGCCGCATGCCGTCCACGTCGAGCTCTTCATGTTTTTCTATTTCTTCATGACCGGGCTTCACGCCCTGCACATGATCGTGGGCTGCGGCATCATGATCACGCTGATTATCCTGGCCTCGCGAAACTACTTTCAAGAGAAGTTTAACGCGGTTGAGATTGCCGGCCTCTACTGGCACTTTGTCGATATTGTCTGGATTTTTCTCTATCCGTTGCTGTATCTGATCGGAGGGCGCTTTCCGCACTGAGGATCTGCCTTGAAAATCTCGATCAGCATTTTCATGCTTCGTGGCGCCCACAAAGCATGAAAAGTACTCCTGCCCTCGCCCCCTTGGGGGAGAGGGCGGCGCGGGGAAGCAGCGCTTCCCGTCGCGCCAGGTGAGGGGGTTCCGGACGAACTTTTCAAGGCAGCTTCTGAGGATTTCGACCTATGGCTGAGCACGTTGCGCACGTCGAGCGGAAGAGGGTATACGTTACTATCTGGATTGTGCTCTTGTGCTTTACAGCTCTCACCACCGGCGTCGCTTATATTGATCTTGGTTCGAACTGGAACACCGTGGTTGCCTTGGCGATTGCGGTATGCAAGGCGTCGCTGGTGGTTTTATTCTTCATGCACGTGCGCAACGTGAGCGAACGGATGGTTCGCGTAGTGATCGTAACCGCGATTTTTACGCTGACGGTTCTTATCGTTATCTCGTTTTCTGATTTTGCGACCCGCAAGTTAATTCCCCCGCCACCCGGATTGAGACAAGCCTCCCATATCGTCGTGCATCACCTCGGCGAAGAACAATAACCACAGGTCGCCCCGCCAGGCGGCGTCCCGTAGCGCCGACCCCGCCTGGTCGGCACGTGCCGGGCTGAAGCCCGGCGCTACTTTCCGTCTCGCGTTTGATTTTCGTCGTGCCCATCATGCCAAGCGAATAGAACAGGGGTTTCATCGTGAGCCCCTGGACCACGATGGAGAATGGAATCCCCCCGAACGTCCAGGTAGTCAGCTCAGACCGGGAAAGAAACGGTGTAGGGAGCCTTGAGCCACGCTGCCATCACTGCGATAATGGACGCCACGATGAGCAGCACAGCAGGAACTCGATGGCGTGGTTTGCGGGTTCCGCTGAGTGCGGCCGGCGGTCTCGACGGTCCAGCGCGGGTGCGGTGGAATGAAAGAGAAGACGATTAAGGGCTTTGCGATTGGCGGTGCAGCGAGCGGAGTGGGCAAAACCACAGTTAGCCTGGGGCTGATGGCGGCGATGCGGCAAAGAGGACTGAAAGTCCAGCCGTTCAAGTGCGGCCCGGACTTCATTGACCCGGGCTATCACGCTCAGGTGTGTGGCCGCCCCGCCAGAAACCTGGATAGCTGGATGCTTCCGGAAGAGACGAATCGCAGGCTTTTTTTCTCAGCCGCCCGGGATTCGGATGTGTGCGTCGTCGAAGGAGTTATGGGCCTTTTTGACGGTGCAAGTGGGAAATCAGCGGTCGGCAGCACTGCTGAAATGGCAAAGCTACTGGGACTGCCGGTGATTTTGGTCGTTGACGGTTCGGCGATGGCCCAAAGCGCGGCAGCAGTGGTGCGCGGTTTCGAAAGCTTCGATCCGGAGCTGAGGCTTGCGGGGGTCATTTTCAATAAAGCCGGGGGTCCGGGACATATCCGGATGTTGCGCGAAGCAGTGGAGGAAGCATGTTCCACGCCGTTCCTGGGGTACTTGCCCCAAGATGCCCAGATGCGAATCCCAGAGCGCTATTTGGGTTTGCACACCGCAGAAGAAAACCCGCTGACTGAAGAGGCCATTTCGGCGCTCCGCAACGTGATAGAAAGCAACGTCAACGTGGAGCAGCTTCTGGCCCTCCTTCCTGAGATTCAGGCTGAAATTCAAGTGCCACCCGCCCGTGAACCCTCGCGGCCGCAGCGCGCTCCGCGGATTGGGGTGGCGCGCGATCTGGCGTTCTGCTTTTACTACGAAGATAACCTCGATGCGCTGCGAAGTGCTGGTGCAGAAATCATTGACTTCAGCCCCATCGACCATAAGCAACTGCCGCCCTTGATCGACGCGCTCTATTTTGGTGGAGGGTACCCCGAATTGTACGCTGGCGAGCTCGCCCGTAACCATGAAATGCTCGGTGCGATCCGCAAGTTCGGGGAGGATGGAGGCGTGGTCTATGCCGAGTGCGGGGGCTTGATGCTGCTGGGTGAAGAGATTGTGGACTGCGAGGGATGCCATTTTCCTATGGCAGGCCTTTTGCCTTTGCGCGTGCAAATGACCGGCCATCTGGTGAAATTTGGCTATGCCGAGGTGACGCTGAAGGAGGACAGCCTGTGGGGCCCGGCGGGAACCAAGGCCCGCGGCCACAGCTTTCACCATTCGGCCGTTGTGGAGGCGGGCGACACGGCGCGGCATTACCGCCTTTGCTACTCATCGAACAGCCTCGAAGAGGAAGAGGGTTTTGGGATCAACAACGTCTTAGCCAGTTATATCCATCTGCACTTTCTGTCAAATCCGGATATTGCCCCGCGCATGGTGGCAAACGTCTGGCGGGCCAGCGAAGCGCGGAAGGGTAGAATGCCGGGATGATACTTCCGCCTGGCCAGGGCAGCTCCCAACTCAGAATCGAAGAGCTAAAATCAAAAGCCGTTTCGCTGGTTTGGATCATCACATGACCAGGAGGCAAACATGAGCGCAACACCCGGGACTCGTCTGCGCCACTCCCTGATCTCGCGGCTCGATCAGGCTCGGGACCGAACAGACGGAATATTCAGGCTGATACGCCCGGAGGCGTACTACGACCGTCCAATTCCTGAGCGGCACCGGATCATTTTTTATCTCGGCCATCTCGAGGCATTTGATTGGAACTTGCTTTCCGCGCGAGCCCTGGGGCTGAATCCCTTTCATCCGACGTTCGACAAGCTGTTTGCATTTGGCATTGATCCTGTAGAAGGCGGTCTGCCTGCCGACCAGCCAAAGGATTGGCCGGCGGTTGAAGAAGTTCGCGCCTATAATCGCCGGGTACGCAGCGACCTTGACCGCGCGATCGAGAAGAGCAGCTTGGGAACGAAGTCCAGCACGAGCGGGGAAGCGGAAACGCTTCTGCACGTCGCTATCGAGCACCGGCTGATGCACGCCGAGACCTTTGCTTATATGCTTCATCAGCTTCCGGTGGTGCGGAAAAATGCCCCGGCTGCTCTGGAGTATTCCACTCCCGGGCCGCCAGTCGAGCCTGGCATGGTGGACATCCCGGAGGGCGAGGTTGCGCTGGGATTGGACCGCAACGCAGATGAGAGTTTTGGCTGGGACAATGAATTTGAGAGCCACCAAGCGACGGTGCCCGCATTTTCCATCGACCGCTACAGCGTCTCAAATGGCGACTTCCTGAAATTCATGGAGGGTGGCGGGTATAAGGATGCCGGGCTCTGGACCGGTGAAAGCTGGAGTTGGGTGAACGAGAAGGGAATCCGGCACCCGGCGTTTTGGGTGTGGGCTGGACATCAGTGGCATCAGCGAACGATGTTTGGTGAAGTGCCGCTGCCGCTCGCGTGGCCGGTCTACGTGAGTTACGCAGAGGCAGCCGCGTACGCCCGGTGGGCTGGGAAGTCGATTCCGTCCGAAGCCGAGTGGCACCGCGCCGCATACGGCACGCCCGAAGGGCCGGAACGGCCGTTTCCGTGGGGCGAACAGGCGCCGTCCTGGGGGCGGGGAAATTTTGATTTCCGCCAGTGGGATCCAGCCCCGGTGAACGCTCATCCTGGCGGTGCGAGCGCGTTTGGAGTGATGGATCTCGTGGGAAACGGGTGGGAATGGACTTCAAGCGTTTTTGCGCCGTTCCCGGGCTTCAGGACATTTCCATTTTATCCCGGCTACTCGGCTAATTTTTTCGACGGCAAGCACTACGTGATCAAGGGAGGGTCCGCCCTTACTGCGGCCTGCATCCTGCGCCGGTCGTTTCGCAACTGGTTTCAAGCTCATTATCCTTACGTCTATGCCACGTTCCGGTGCGTGGCGCGGTGAATGAACGGGAACGGAACTGCGGATGCTTCTGAACACCCTGGTAGCCGATCCGGTTGCGGTGTTTGCAGAGGAAGTGCGCGCAGGGCTGAGCGGCGCCGGCCAGAAGGAACTTCCCTCGAAGTACCTCTACGACGAAATCGGGTCAGCCCTCTTCGAAGTGATTACGCTCCTGCCCGAATACGGCCTCACTCGCGCGGATGAATCGCTGCTCCGGCTCCATTCGGGCGAGATAGCGGCGGGCCTGTCTGCACCCGTCGTGGTCGCGGAGCTTGGCAGTGGAAGCGGAAAGAAGGCGCGCTGGATTCTTCAGGCTCTCGCCCGCTGCCAACCCACCACCTATTATCCTATCGAGATTTCCCACTCGGCGCTCGCCATGTGCGAGCGGGAGCTGGACCACATCGACCGCGTCAGCATTCTTGGATTTGAGACCGAATATCTGGACGGATTGCGGCGAGTTGTGACGCGCCGCCGTTCCGGCCAGCACGTACTGGTACTCTTCCTCGGAAGCTCCATTGGCAACTTTGATCCTGGCCCTGCGGAGGAGTTTCTGCAGCATATCCGCAGCCTTCTGGTTGCCGGTGACGCTTTGCTCCTCTCAACCGATCTCCTGAAGCCGGTGGACCGGATGGTCCTTGCCTACGACGATCCGGCTGGCGTCACCGCTGCTTTCAATCTGAACCTTCTGGGCCGTATCAACCGCGAACTGGAGGGCGATTTCGATTTGTGTCAGTTCCATCACCGCGCTTTATATAATCGCCTGGCCCAGCGGATTGAAATGCACCTCGTCCCGGCGGCGCGTCAAAGTGTAAGAATTCACCGCGCCGATTGCGAAGTCGTCCTGGAGCCGGACGAGACGATCTGGACGGAAAGCTCCTATAAGTACAGTGTGCAACAGGTGAGGCAAATGGCCGAGCGGGCGGGCTTCCGCTGCGAAAAACAGTGGGTGTATCAGGAGTGGCCATTCGCGCTCAACCTGTTGGCCCCCGATTAGCTCACACAGCGCAGCAATCCGTTTCAAACTACCTTCAAGTAACCTTTTTTCAGTAACCATGAGACCGTGTCGCTACAAGGCCCTTGCTTGCCCTCCAGGTCATCAACCGAGCAAGGCCCTTCTCTGCACGATTCCAGGATTCGCAGCATCTGCTGCGCCGAGCTCCAGGCCGGCCCTCGAACGGCCTGACCGCCAGACGCGGATGTCAACAGGGGAAGGCCTGCAGATGCAGACGTCAACAGATGAAGGCCAGCAGGTGCTATCGAAACCTTCTTCCGGTCTATCTGATCGCTCGCGAAGTGCTCGTAGATGGCATTCAAATCCAGCTTGCGCGTTGGAGTGGGTCCGTCCGCCTGATGAGCCATTTGTCCCAACTGATTCGTCCACAGATCTCGAAATTGTTTGACGACGACCTCCCAGGAAAAATTGGCTCTCACGTGGCGTTTTGCGCGGTCACCTATCGTGCCGCGTAGGTCCTTGTCGCCGGTCAGGAGATTCAGATAGTGCTCGAGAGCGCTACAATCCACCACTGTCCGCTCCGCAAGATAGCGTTCAGCCCCAGGCGGACGCCAAAGCGCCGCCGCTTTGCTGCATCGCAGCCCGGCGTCAGAATTCCACAGCGTCGGGACTAGAAATCCGGTCTGGCCGTGCTCGACCAAGTCACGATACCCACTCCAGTCGGAAACAACAACCGGAAGTCCGCACGCCATGGCTTCCAGCACCGACAGGCCGAAAGTTTCCTGGATATTATCAACCGGCGAAACAAACACGTCGCTGGCGGAGTAGAGAAGCGGCTTGGCGAAGTAGGGGAAGTTGGAGATTATGCGTAAAGAGTTCCCCACACCCACTGATCGAGCTATGTTCTCCAAGGTATTGCGATACGAATCTTGTGCATCCCAGCCGGCGACCAGCAATAAAAGCCGCGCATTATTTTTCTTAAGGTCGGCAAATGCTCTTATCAAAGGTTCCAGGTCAGCCTTGTAATCTGCGGATAAGCGACCCAAGTACAATAAAACCACTGCGGTTGGGTCAATCTCGAAAATGTTGCGGCACGCTATTCGGTCCACAGGATGAAGGAACGAGTCCTCCACTGCCAGGGGAATTCTGGCTATGGGTATCTTGCTGCCCGGGATAGGGCCCGTGCCGTTTCCAAGAAGGTCTGAAGTTAGAGCGAACATTTCTTCGAGGGCGCGACGGGCTGCCGTGCTGGTTACGACCAGCGAATCGAAGCTCCGCCCCAGCAGCAACATGCTGAGGTACTGCGGGAGGGCGGCAGGTCCTGATACCGCGTGGACGACGCAGCAGATCGGGTACGAGCGGTCGCCGTTGTAGCGCCTGGCAAGAGCCAAACTGCCAAAATTGCCGATGTCTGCAATCAAAACATACGGGTTTGTTTCGCAAAGAGCGGGTAGCTCCTCCACACCCTTGATCTGAACCTTGTCAGGACCGGTCTCGTCCCTGAGCTCCTGCACAGCCTTCAAGTCCACGCCACCGCCCGTGTACGTCGATGCCGATTCGGTGAACAAGTGTACGTCGTCTACCGCGCCGTATCGTAGAGCTGCCTTCAGCAAATCGTGATGTGCTACCGCGGCGCCCCAACAATCAGCCGCGGTAAACACCGATCGTCGTCGCGTGTATGGAGATGTCTGGCCCAGAATCATGCCCAAACTCCGCTCATGCGCTCCAAATGCCTGCTTCTGGCCGACTATCCCTTCTCTCCGGCCGGCAAGCCAAGGCTCACAGGATATCATAATCCTGGCGAGTCCCAGTCGACATCGCCTCCGGCGTCGCTGCGGTGTCCGATGAGCATGGTCGCGCCGCGACGGAGCGCACCCGGGCGGCGCGACTCACACCACTGCATGTAGCCAAAGCCAGCGATGAGCGCCACGACGAACAGATACGGCGTGACGTTGTAGGGCCAAGCAGGTACTGGATAGACGGTCACGAAGAGGACGGGAAGCAGCGCCAGAGTTCCGACCCAAGGCACCACCACGTGCCGCCAGACACGGAACTCATCCGGGTGCTCACGGCGGATGTAGGACGTCAGGGCCAGGTTCGCCATGGCATAGAGGATGATCACACCGAGAGCGGCGAGCGTGCTGAGAAAGGCGAATATGT
>JASHOS010000197.1 GCA_030040995.1 Terriglobia bacterium
AGACGAAAAGCGGAATTGGTCGTTAATCTCCGCGTTGCCCTGCCGCCGCGTTATCTGCGGCCCGCCTTGACCGAGGCCCTGAACGATCTCACCGGTATTCAGGGGACCATTCTAAGCGAATGCAGTTTCGCGCCAAGCCGGCCCGTGCCGAGGCACCGGATGGCATAGCACCTTGCCACGGACGCGACTGAGGCGCCACCTCGAATCAGGATGACGTCAAAGTTGGGCTTGTTGCGGTTTGGAGCCGTTTTTGTAGCGCCACGCGTCCTTGCGGTCGCAACCAACCGAGCGCAAACACCTTGCCCTCCCCCTTGGGCTCAGCTTTACCCATATCTTCGGCTGGACATGGGGGTGGACATGAAGTCGCTACTACGTAGCGGGCTGCGGAGGGCCTCGTATCAGTTGGTTATGTCGCTTCGCGACACCCGCGAAGCTATGAAAAGAGCCTGTGCCCTCTCCCTCGGGAGAGGGTGGCTCGCGGCCGGCGCTTTCTCCAGCCGGTGCGAGCCGGGCCTGCGCCCACCGAAGGTCGCTTACGCTCCAGAGCTTCAGCGACGGAGCGGCTCCTGCCCGCAGGCGGGTGAGGGGGTTCTGCCGAGATTTTCAAGACAGGGCACGGCTTAAAGCCGTGCCCTGATACACCCCCCGTGTCCAGCAAGAAGAAAATGTGAGACACGCTCCGCCCGAGTTGGTGGGCTGTTTTCCGTCAGAGAATTGACAGGCTGAGACCTTTCGGTTTAGGCTCACAAAACAAGGGCTGGGAGGAGCAGGCTTGGGCCGGAGGTAACCGCTCGATGAATAAAAAGAAGGTAAAGGTCCGAATTCCGGCGGCGCTGGTGTTCGGCGCCACGCTGGTTCTTGCGGGCAGCAGTTCGGCTCTCTTCGCACAAAGCTCGAATGGTTCGCAGCAGCCCGCAGCCCAGAGCAACTCACAGCAAAGCCAATCCAGCCCCTCGGGTCCCGCGCCGTCGCTCCAGAAGTCTCAAGGTCCGCCTCCTGCGTCACCTCAGATTAGCCCCCAGGAAAACCAGGATTTCACGGCAATCGAAAACGAAAAGGATCCCAACAAGCAGTTTCAGCTTGTTAAGGATTTTCAGCAGAAGTACCCCAACAGCCCGTTGTTGAGTAATGCTTTGTTTTTCGGTGTTGGGGCAGCGGAACAAAGGAACGACGTTCCAGACGCCGTCAACTTTGCCGAGGAAAGCGTAAAGCTCCAGCCCAACAATCTGAGAAGTCTGATTCTTCTTTCCGGTTTGCTTCCGCTACCCCAGGCATTGCAAGGGAACGCCCAGCAAAAAGCCCAGCAGCTCAATGAATCAGAGAGCGACGCCAACCGCGCGCTTCAGCTTCTCAATAGTCTTCAGGCCGCGCCCAACGTGCCACCTGCGGAGTTTGGGAAGGAAAAAAGCATGATCGCGGGAGAGATTCACGCGGCATTGGGAATGACGCATTTAGAACGGGCAGTGCTAACTCCGGCTCCGGCAGGCGCGCCGCCGGCTGCTTCGGAACTCGCTGCGGCAGAGCAGGAATTCAAAACGGCGGTGGCCGGTCCGGAACCGAACGTGCAAGATTATTACCGTCTGGGCGAAGTTTACACGCGAGAAAATAAGATTGATGAAGCGATTGGCGCCTTTTCGCAGGCAGCCCAACTGGGTCAGGGAACGCTTATGCAGAAGCTCGCGGGCGCAAGGATCGCCCAATTACAAGCCGCCAAGGCCAAGAGCGCCGCAGCGCCATCAGCCAAACAGTGACCAGGCACATCGCGTCGTGGAAATACGAAAATTTGAGACCCTGCAGAAGTTGATCGGCTATCAGTTCCACGATCCGGAGTTGTTGTTCGAAGCCCTCACCCATTCTTCGTACGTCCGCGAAGCCCCCGGGACCCTGAGGGACAACGAGCAGTTAGAGTTTTTGGGCGACGCAATCCTCGGTTTTGTAGTCAGCTTCAACCTGGCGAACGCATATCCCCACTATTCAGAAGGCAAGCTCTCCCGGGGCCGTGCAAGAATTGTAGGGGCCGAGCACCTGGCCAAGATCGCCGCGCAGCTTGAGCTGGGAAATTACCTGCGTCTGGGCCACGGTGAGGAGAAGACGGGCGGCCGGCTGAAAACACGGTTGGCGGTAAACGCCCTGGAGGCTCTAGTGGCCGCCATTTATCGTGACGGCGGCCTGAAATCCGCCGAGAGCTTCATTGAGCATTGCATTCTTCCTCAACATCTTCTTGCGGCCGAGGAAGCCCTCTTTTTCGTGGATTACAAATCCGCGCTGCAGGAGTACTTGCAGGCCGGGCGCCACCGTTCCGCCATGTACCGCGTGGTTGCAGAGAACGGTCCCGAGCATCGCAAGGTGTTCGTTGTGGAGGTTAGCGCCCTCGATCGCGTGGCGCGCGGCTCGGGCGAGAGCAAGAAAGTGGCCGAGCAACAAGCCGCAAGAAATCTAATGGAGTTCGTCGAAAGGAAGCCGCTCCCCGATGAGTGAACCCCATCGTAAATCGACGGTTCGCGACACGTTTGAGTCGCTGGTGATCACGGTCATCTTAGCCGTGTTTGGCACAACGTTCGTCGTGGAAGCATTTAAGATTCCCACCGGCTCGATGGAAAAGACGCTGCTGATCGGCGATCATCTTCTGGTCAATAAATTCTGCTTTGCTGACCAGCCCGGCTTGATCCACAGCGTCCCTCCCTACCGAAGGATCCGGCGGGGCGACGTTGTGGTGTTTAAATATCCCGGAACCGAGCCGGGCCAAGAGCCGGGAACACATTTCGTGAAGAGGGTTATCGGGTTGCCGGGCGACCGCATCCGCATAGCCGATAGGCGAGTCTACGTGAATGGAGCCGAGCTCAAAGAACCGTATGTCGACAATACGTACCCTGACGAGCAGCTCCCCGGCGACGATTTTCCGCTGCCTCCGGGTGAGGCTCTGCCTACGTCAACGATGAGTTGGTCCAGCACCGAGAGCCAGTACGTGACCAATGGCCAGATTGTGGTGCCGCCAGACGATTACTTCGTAATGGGTGATAACCGCGAAAATAGTTGGGACAGCCGTTTCTGGGGATTTGTGCCGAGGAATCTGATTTCCGGCCGTCCCCTCCTGATTTACTGGTCTTACCAGACCCCCCCGGGATCATACCTCCTGACCTCGTTTTCAGATCGCGTCTCGCAATTGGGAAGCATATTCATCCATTTTTTCACGCGAACTCGCTGGCGGCGAACCTTCAAAATGGTACGCTGATGAAGTTACCCCTCCGTGCTCACGCCCGGATGATTCTGCTGGCCGCTGCTGCACTGCTGGTGGCGGCATGGCTCTTGCCCCCGTTCTTCCATGCTGGCCGATACCGGCGGGTGCTCAAGGCCGGACTTGAAAGCAAGCTTGGACGTCCGGTGGAGCTGGGAGCCGTGAGTGTTCGCCTGCTCCCCCATCCCGGCTTTTCCATCGGCAACGTCCTGATCGAGGAAGACCCGCGCTTCGGCTCGGAGCCTTTTGCACGTGTGGACCGTGTGGAGTGCGACCTGCGCTGGCGCAGCCTGCTAGGCTCGCGTCTGGACTGTGCCCGGATTCTCCTGGAGGGTGCGGATCTGAATGTGGTTCGCAACAACCAGGGAAGGTGGAACATCGAAGATTTTTTCCTGCGCAGCCACACCGTTTCAGGAATACGCTCGCTCCGCTCCAAAACCAGTCCCGACGACGGGTTCGAGCTGGATATCGAGCGCGCCCACCTTAACTTCATATCGGGCATTACGAAGACGGCTTGGACCATCGCGGCGCTCAGCGGCGGTTTGACGCTTAATCCTTCTACCGGTTCCATCCGCTTCCAATTCGCGGGATCTCCGGTTCGAACCGGCCTCACCCTACCGGCTACCCCGGGGACCATCGAGCTAAGCGGGGAATGGAAGCCCGGCAAAAATCTTCATGGGCCGTTTACCGCCCGGGTCGATACGGATGGATCGTTGTTGTATGGCTGGATCCCGTTTCTCACGGGCCGCAACCCGGAAATCTACGGCCTGGCTAGCGCGGCAATTCAGGTGGCGGGAACGGTAGACCGGCTGAGCTTCCATGGTGAGGCGCAGTTCGACCAACTGCACCGCTGGGAATCTCTGCCTCCTCTTTCTTCCATGCCGGTCGCCTTAAATTTCTCCGGCTCCTACACCCGTTCCGGCGGCCGGCTGTTTGTCCAAAGCGCGGACGCGGAGTTTGCGGGATCCCACCTGCACCTTACCGGCACAATCGACCAGTTCCCCAGCACTCCCAGGATGGACGTCGTTTTGGCGATCGATCGGTCTCAACTCTCCGATGTGGTCTCGATGATCAGCAGACTTTCAGGACACGCTACCGCCGCAAGCCTGTCAGGCCGCGTGGACGGCTTGGTTACGATCCAGGGTCCGTGGCGTAAAGAACGGTACGTTGGGTTGGTGGGAGTCCGCTCCTTCCGGTTGCGCGAGCACGCGATTTCATTCCAGGCTCCCGCTTTACGCGTTCAGATCGGCGGGACCGGCGCGCAGTTGCTTCCGGCCCGATTTCTTCTGGAACCGGACATTGAGGGCATCGTGAAGGGTAGCCTTCTTTCTAAAACTGTAGCAGGGCGGGAAATTGGCGCCCGAGAAGCCAAAGTCCGGCCGGGCAACCTGGGTCCCCAACGCCGCCACACCCCCGCGCCCCGGCCCGGATCAAAGTACGAGCTAACGCTCTTCACCTCGCACGCTTCACTCCACGCCCTCACACGGCTGGCCCAGTCTTTAGGCGTTCGGCCTCTACGCGACCTGAACGCTGAGGGGAACGCGGAGGCTACGGTTAACTTGGCCGGCTCAGCTTGGCCATTTACCATGCCCCATTTTACCGCAGAGGCTAACCTCGATCAGGCGCAGTTATTCGTGCCCGGCTTGACGGAGCCGGTTCGTTTCCGCCGTTGTCACCTGGAAGCGCGCGATCGCAACATTCGAGTCGATCACTTCGCCGCCGAAGTCGGCTCCGCAACATTTACCGGGTGGCTCAGCCATCAGGGGTCTCGTGCCGAAGACCCTCCGTGGGAATTCGGCATCCGCACGCCGAGGCTGAGCGTGGAACAGGCATCGCTGTGGTTCGCCGCCCTGGGACACAGAAGCGCGCTGCCCATTTTGGATCTCATTCCCGGATTGAGCTCGCTGGTCGCCGGGCGCAGGGCCGGAAGAAACATCTTTGCTTCACTCCGGGCCCAGGGAAACTTTGAATCCCCCCTCGTCACTTTTCGCTCAATAGGGCTGCGCAATGTTCGAGCGGCTATATCTATTGCGGGGCGCGTGGCGAAAATCGATGATGCAAGCTTCGAAGTAGCAGACGGGAGGGGAAGCGCTTCCGGCCGAATTGACTTCAAACGGGCCCCAGCGCAAGTGAGCGGTAACTTCAGCCTTCAAGACGGCAAGCTCGGGTATTTTGTGCCAGATTTTCCCCGTGCCCTGCAGCAAGTTAGCGGCGCGATTTTCGCCACCGGCCAGTTCACGACTCGAGGGCTCACCCGCAAGGAGATGAGCGCCAACTTGCTGGGAGAAACTCGCCTTACGTTCCAGAATATTTCTTTTGGGCGGTTCGATCCTTTGCAGGCTGTGGCGCGCGCCGCGTTCCCAGGCCGGCTTCGGCCTGAGCGTGAGCCAGCGCATATATCATCTACCCGGTTGAATTTGACCGTTGCGCATCAGCTTATCTATTTGCAGCCCTTCCGGGTGATCCTTTCCGGAGCCAGATTGGACCTGAAAGGAAATCTGGCATTCAACGGAGCTGCCAATCTCCTGATCCACGCGGACCTCAGCTCAGTGCCGGGGCGCTGGAGGAGCGGTGCGCGGACGCCTTTGATTGCGGACAATCCTTCGCAAGGGGACTCGCTGCCAGAGGATCCATTCGCAGACGCGCCGTCCAGCACCACTGGGAGCAGTCACGCCCCTTTCCCGTCCCCGGCCGGAGTTCCCTCATTTTCAGCTCGCCTTGACCGGCGCGGTTGGGTTGCCTTACTCCGCCTGGGTGGCCCGTTCAAAAACCTGGCGGTGGTTCGCGGCGTCGAACGCGCCAAGGTCAACGCAAACTGATTGGCGTACAAACGCACTGCGCGACCGTCTCTGGACGACGAAGCCACGGCGAGCCCAACTTTCCTTGCAAAGCCGTTCCTTTGCATCTACCACGGGGAGCCCGGAACTGCCATACTGATTCGTACCGCAATTACGAGGAGAAGCATGCGCAACTTGAAAAGAGTAATCGTGCTTTCGTGGATCTCGCTGCTGGCGGCAGCAGCTCTGGGAGCTCAGGAAACGCCCTCCCAACAGTCCTCGAGCCCTCAGCCCACCCAACAAGCCCACGGGCCGCAGGCGCAAAGGCCGGCGAGGCAGCGGCCCAATTTTGCGGCAATGGCAGCGCGCATCTTTACGCCAGGTCCAGCTCCAGACCCGGCTGCTGTTAAACGCGGTCAAAAACTATTTGCCCCCACCTGCGGCTTCTGTCATGGCCCGGACGCGACGGGCAGGAGCGGCCCTGACTTGGTGGCGTCCAGCCTGGTCATCCGCGATAACGGCGGCAACCTGATCGGGCGGGTGGTGCACGATGGCCGGCCTGGCCAAGGAATGCCCGCCTTTCCTGGTTTGTCTAGCCAGCAGATTGCCGACATCTCTGCCTTCTTGCATTCACGAATTCGGGCGGCGGCCAACCGCTTCGCCTACAGTTTCCATGAGGTGGTCACAGGAAACGCTCAGGCGGGCGAAACCTACTTTAACGGCGCGGGTAAATGCAACACGTGTCATTCCGTTACCGGAGACTTGGCGGGAATTGCGAGCCGGTTCCAGCCCCCGGAGCTGCAAGCGCGCCTCATTTATCCCGGCCGGTCGTCTCCGGGCTTTGGAGGACCTCCTGCCAAGCCTACAAGGGTCACCGTGACGTTGCCTTCGGGAGAAAGAGTTTCCGGCACGCTGATTTCCCGTGACCCGTTCAACATCGCGTTGCGGGACGATGCCGGATGGTATCGATCTTTCCCGGTGGCAGGCGCGACGATCGAGACGGATGATCCTCTCGAAGCGCACCAAAAGCTGGTCAACACGATTACCGATACGGAGATGCACGACCTTTTGGCCTACCTGGAGACCCTCAAATGAAGCTACGTCTCACATTGCTAACGCTCTCGCTGTTTGCTCTCATGTCGCCGCTGTGGGGGCAAGGCCTCGATCCCGCCAAGCTTCTTAACCCGCCGGCAGGTACGTGGCCCACTTACAACGGCGATTACTCCGGCCGCCGCTACAGTCCCCTTGCTCAGATTAATTCATCGAATGTCAACACGCTTACGCTCGCCTGGATATGGCGCGTGACGGCCTCGCGCTTCGGGGGCTCACAGCCCGGCTTCGGGTCGGCGATTAAGGCCACGCCGCTCGAAGTGAACGGAGTGCTCTACTTTTCCGAGCCCGACAACGTTTGGGCGGTGGACGCTCGAACGGGCGAGGAGATCTGGCACTATCAATATCCTCCTAACGACGGGCTGCACATTGGGAGCCGCGGTGTGGCAATGTACGGCAACTGGCTCTACTTCGAGACGCCGGATAATTATTTGGTTTCTCTCGATGCCCGGACCGGCAAGGAACGCTGGCGCCGGGAAATGGCCGATGTGAAGCTCGATTATTTTTCCACCATGGCGCCCGTGGTAGTGAAGAATCACATCATCTGCAGTGTGGGCGGCGACACGCTTGACAACACCGGATATCTCGAGGCTCGCGATCCCGATACCGGTGCGCTTCAGTGGCAGTGGTTCACGGAGCCGCGGCCCGGCCAGCCGGGAGCGGATACGTGGCCCGACGCTGGCGCTATGGAGCATGGCGGAGGCATGCCTTGGATGCCGGGTACTTACGACCCGGAATTGAATCTCATCTATTGGGGCGTCGGCAATCCCAATCCCGTGCATGCCGGCGCGGGGCGGATGGGCGCGAATCTATGGACCGACTCCATCGTCGCCCTCAACCCCGATACCGGAAAAATGGTGTGGTACTACCAAACCACGCCGCACGATACTCATGACTGGGACAGCGTTCAGGCGCCGGTCCTGTTTGACGCCGTCTTCGACGGCAAGCCGCGCAAGCTGCTTGCACAGGCGAATCGGAACGGCTTCTTTTTCCTGCTCGACCGCACTAACGGCCAGCATCTGCTCACCGCCCCTTTCGCAAAAACCAACTGGTCTATCGGTATCGATGCCGAGGGCCGCCCGATCATGAACCCGGGCGAGGTACCCACCCACGATGGGGTGCTCGTGTGCCCAAGCTCCGACGGGGCCACCAACTGGTTCGCGCCGGCATTCGATCCGGCGGTGGGCCGGTTCTACGTGATGGCTTCGGACAACTGCAGCGTGTTTTATCTCACGGCAGAAGGCAAGGGCGAGGGCTTCGCCGGGCGCGACTTCGGAGTGGGCGGCGACCAAGATGCCGTGCGCGCCATTGACTTCAACACCGGTAAGATCGTTTGGAGCTTTGACGGCGGGAGCGGCGGCGGGCTGCTTGCGACCGCCGGCCAGATAATCTTTTCCGGGGCAGCGGAAAGCGATCTGGTAGCGCTCGACCCTGCAACGGGACGGGTACTATGGCACACGTGCGCCGGACGCTCTACGAATCCACCCATCACCTATGAGCTTGACGGCCGGCAGTACGTGCTGTTCGGCGTGGGAAACTCGCTGATGGCCTTTACCCTGCCACGCCAGTGAGCGACGCGCGAGTCAAGAAACAAGTCAAAAAATCGTAATCCCTCAGTTTCGGGCTCGCCTGCTTTGTAGCGCCGACCTTCAGGTCGGCATATGGCCAAATGCCGGGCTGAAGCCCGGCGCCACGCGCCCGAAACTGAGGGGCCACAAAAAATCAAGCGTGATCATCTGGCACCCTTATACGCACGCTGCCCTTGATCCGGAGCCGCTCGAGATCGAAAGAGCTCAAGGTGTTTACCTCTATCCGCGTGGCGGCAGGCGGCTGATCGACGCCATCTCGTCGTGGTGGGTCACACTCCACGGGCACGCCCATCCCAAAATTGCGGACGCTATTGCGAAGCAGGCGCGGAAACTAGAGCAGGTGATCTTCGCGGGCTTTACTCATGAACCGGCGGAAGAACTGGCTGCCAAGCTTGGGCTCGCGCTGCCGCGGTCGCTCAACTGCGTCTTCTTCTCTGACGATGGCTCGACGGCCGTAGAAGTCGCCCTGAAAATGGCCGTTCAGTTCTGGAGCAACCAGGGAAAACCGGAGAGAAAGCACATTATCGCGCTCGAACACGCATACCACGGTGATACGGCGGGAGCGATGTCGGTGAGCGCGGACTCCGATTTTACGCTGGCCTTCAGCGGCATGCGGTTTCCGGTTTGGCGCGCTCACGCCGCTTATTGCTTTCAGTGCCCGGTGGGGAAATCGCGCGACACCTGCTCGATCGACTGCATCGAGCGGCTTCAGCAACTTCTCGAGATGCATGGCGATGAGGTCGCGGCCGTCATTGTTGAGCCGTTGCTGCAGGGCGCAGGCGGGATGATTGTTCATCCGGTGGAATTCCTTCAGAAGATTCGTGAACTCACGTCCCGTTACGGCGTACTGTTGATCGCCGATGAGGTGCTGACGGGCTTCGGCCGCTGCGGACGCATGTTTGCGTGTGATCTTGCCGGTATCGAGCCCGACATCATGTGCCTTTCGAAAGGGCTGACAGGTGGCTTTATGCCGCTTGGCGCCACGGTTTCCACGGAGCGCGTTTTTGAGGCTTTTCGCAACGGCGACCGCCGCCACACCCTGTTCCACGGACATTCCTATACTGCCAATCCGCTGGCCTGCGCCGCAGCGATTGCAAATTTGGATATCTTTCGCGACGAGCCAGTATTCGAGCGCATCGGTGGCATTGCCCAGATTCACCAGGAACAACTCGCGCAGTTCCAGAACCATCCTGCCGTGGCGGACATTCGTACCGTAGGAACAGTGGCCGCCCTGGAGCTTAGGACCAACGACGCCGGATATCTTTCCCAGCTCGGCCACCAACTCCGCCGCTTTTTTCTAGAGAAAGGCGTGCTCCTTCGCCCCTTGGGCAACGTGGTCTATATCCTGCCTCCCTACGCCATCACGCGCGAGGAAATCAACCTTATTTACGACGTGATTAAAGAAGGTCTGGCGTTTTGTTAATTATGAAGATGAGAACAGCCGGGCTCCGAGCGGCTCGGGGCGTAGAAGGCATGTTGGCGGGCAGGCGGTTCTACGAGGCGGCGGCGCGCCAGGCGCGGTGGACCGAGGGCACCATTAATATTGTTGGAGATGGACCGGCGCGGCTGGCTGGCTTGGCCGCAGCCCGGCTTTTCGAGTGGCTGTTGGGATGGCCCGTCGCGGTCCGGAGCGTCGCGGATTTCCGGAACTACTGCATTCCCATGCTGCGGCCGCGTTCCCTCCTGCTTGCCGTCGCACCCTCGGGTGTGGGTGAAGACATCATCGAAGCAGTTCGCTTGGCTCAGAAGCGGGGGGCTAGTGCATTGGTTTTGAGCCGGGACCCTGAAAGCCCTCTGGCTAGAATGGCGCGAGCGGTCTTTCAGCTTCCTGGCGAAGAGGAAGCGCCGCCGCAAATCACCACGGCCTTCCTGGAACAAGCTGCCATGATCTATATCGGTCTCATTGCCTCAGTCATTTTCAGCCCCGGCCATCCGCTCGCGAAAGCGATGGACGAGTTTGAGCAACTTCCCGGCCATCTCGAATGGGCTGTAACAAGCCTTGATGAAGTGATTCACTCCTTGGTCCCGCGGTTCAAAGGCCCGGAGCAATTCCTGATAGCGGGCGCTGGCCTCTATCACGCTACGGCGCTTCAGGCCGCGCGGCTGGCAAGGCTGCTCGGCATTCCTCAGGTTCACGCTACGGAGTTTTCGGACCTCTGGGACGATGCTGCGGGGAAGCCCTGGCGTGGCGAGAGGGTGCTATTGCTTTCCGGATCAAATTGTAGGATGAAGAAAACGGCGCACGCGCTCGCTTCGCGTCTCAAAGAAAATCGTATTCCGGTAATTTCAGTCACCGACAGCAACGACGTGGAGCTGGTGAGCCGGTCGGAGATGGCGATCCTGCTGCCCATCCTTTCCGAAATTACCGCGCCATTGCTTCATCTGGCTTTTCTTCAGTGGCTCATGGTCGAGGCGAACCGGTAGTCGGGTAGCGCAGACTCTCGCCTTTCAGAGAGTCTGCGGCTTTTTTCGAGTTCCGGGGATAAAAGCCGCGCAGGTTTGCGCCACCCCCGCCGCCTCACGAACCACTAACCACGAATCACGGAATCACTACAAGGCCACACAATGGTGTGCCCCGACGTCGCCTATTGGCTCGCCGCCACTTGCTGAAACGCAAGGGCGTTCACGTCCGTGAAGCGCGGCGTGCCGGGAGGCAATTCGGAGATGCTCTCGAAATCTGTATCGAAGCTGTAGGCGCGCGTCGGCGGGCTGTAAACGCTATTGACCAGACCGTCCTTGTAGACACCCGTGGCCTGAACGGAATAGTAAAAATCGGCAATCGACCCCATGTAATAGAGCGTTGAGCTTCCCCAGTTTTCCAGCATGCGCAGGAAATTGTGTACTCCGCCATCCGTGCCGAAGTCCTGGTAAGTCGTGTAGCCCGTCGGCTGAGTGAACGGTATCGTGCTGCCGCCCATGACGGCGGTGCGGTAATAAGCGGCAGCAGAAGCGTTACGGCCGCTGGAACTCGTTGGCGAGCTAAAGCTTTCCGAGTCCGTCCAACTGTTGGACAGCAGCGTGACCGCGTCACCCATCACCGCGGCGGGAACGTGGCAGGCGCTAGACGTGTTACTAAAGGTCGAGTTGTTGGCATTGTAGTTGCCCCAGATATAAGCGGGATTTTCGGACGCCACCGTGAATCCGCCTGAGCCATTCGCGCCCTCGGCGATCGAGCAATTCGCGGTAGAGAGCGGCGGCAAGTTGCCGAGTGTCCCATCCGTGAGGCGAAGCCCCCTGCGAAAAAAGATGACCGCATTCTTTTCGGCTTCGCCAGCGTCAGTGAAAGTGTCCTGGGTCATGTCCAATGCCGCGTTAGTCCTCCCCGGCGTCGGGAAACACTGGTTGAGCGAAATCTGATTTTGGGGTGATCCCGAGACGGCGCATTCGGGCGTGGCGCCGTACCTGTCAAATGTATCTTCGGTGTAATTGCTGGTGTTGGCGTTTGGGCCATCCACGTCTTCGGCTTCTTCCATCACGCCGTCGGGAGCACCCGTGGATGATGCCGGGTTAATAATGTCTTCGTTTCCATACATGCCTGTTTCGCCGCCGGCGCTGGGGTTGTAGTTTCCCCGGCGGTCTGAGAAGTAGACGATGTAGCCGCCATTGAAAAGAGCCTGGCTGCCGTCAGAATCGTTGGCAAACCATAGCTGGAGGTTCCCCACATCCAGCTCCACAACATTCATGACGCCGCCCAAATGAATGGTACCGTCATTTACGTCGCGGGCATTCCCTTCGCGCGTATCGTACATGTTGATGGGGATGTAGTCATAGGAGTCCGTGCTGCCGGGGCCATCCGCGCCCGAGCTGCGGCTGACACAGTGCGAGTTTCCGTTGCACGAATAGGGGTTCAGCTCCTCAAGATGGACAATGGGGTGGTTCGTGCAGGATGAGCTCATCGACGACGCCGGAGTAATGCCCTGGCTGAGAACTTCCTGAGTCACATTCACCCACGACCCAGAGCTCGTCTGAATATCGATTTCGATGTAGCCGCCAATCAGGTAGGTGTTTGCCGCTGTCAGGAAATCGTTGTCTTGCCACTTGGTCCACGGAAGGTTGGGGTAACCACTCTGTACTGGTCCAGGCGACTGTGCGAGCGGCGCGTGGCACGAATCCACTGTGTACCATGTGGATGGGAAAGCTGAGTTGAGTGAGACGGCCGCGCTTCCGTCCGGCAGATCGCTCGTGAGGTCCGACAAGAGTATCCGTACGCTCGCCTGATTTTCTAATCGCGCTTGGCTCACCAGCGAACTATCGCTGCTCTGCGCCCGCTCGATGATTTCGATGGGAGTGCCACCTGCGCCCGGCATGGCCATCGCCATATTCAGCTTCCTTGCGCCGGGTGTCGTCACGGAAGTAAGAATATCTGCATTGTAATCGGTAAGGGAAATCGTCGGCCAATTGGGATTGGCAGAACTGTCGGGTCCGCCGGTGACGCTGCCTTCCGTCAGCGCCAAGGCGCGATAGTTGCCGGGCGAGGTATCAATGTCGACCGTCCCGTCGTAGGCGGAGCTCGTCGAGTATCCATTCTCGAGCTGCTCCCGGATCACGTCTCCATAAGCGGTAACGATCGACGGCAAAGTCAGCGTGGCGCCGGGGCCTTCAGCCAAATAGAGATTACCGTTGGTCGCCACGCGCCCACCGAAGTCAAAATCAGGACCGGCAAAGAAGTCAAGGTCATTATTGGAGAAAATACCGAATTCGAACACGGGCACCGCCACTTCCTGTACCTGGCGGATCAGCTCGACCTCGGTTTGGCGGGGACTGTTGGTGCTGTTCGAGCCATCGGCGACGCTTGGGCCGTCAGCGATGGCCGTTAACGTGAACGGTGTGATATCGCCTTCGAGGCCGGCGAGCGCTCCCGTGCCTCCGATGGTTCCTGAGGTCGACTGCAACCCTCCACTACTGTTGGTCTGATAGGCAATGTAATAGCCGCCGTTTGGGTACTGGGTGCTCGCCGCAGGAAACGTGATGCCGGGGATGGATGGCGGCTGTGCACTCAGAGCGCTGATTTGCTCCGGGGTGGGCGAGGCGGTGTTGGCGAACAACTCGGCGAGCTGTGCACTCATATTCTCGATGCCCGCTTCGGCGCCATAGAAGGCGGTATTGTTCCCGGTCCCGCTGCTCGCATTTCGCTGCTCACCGGTCACCAGGAGGAAGAATCCAATGACCATGAGCGAGAGGAGGGTAAGCGTCAGCAGCGTGATGATCAAAGCGACCCCGGAAGGATTTTTCTTTACGCGCATGCCTTGTCTCCTTAACCCCCTAGCCCCAGCCGCAAACGGGGTGAGGGGAATGGTCATTAGCCCCTTGAGCCCCAAAACGACAATTTTGTTCGCGTTTTGTAGCGCCGGGCTTTAGCCCGGCAGGTGCCGACCTTAAGGTCGGCGCTACTCGCTCCACCCAAATCTCGCTATCCCCCACCGAGCGTTGGGAACTGGTTTGAGTACTCCAGGTTCTGAAGCGTGATGCTGGAGATGATCGAGTTCTGGTAATACTGGCCGTTCTGCCGCAGCACATCATTGGAAGTGGCGTAGAGCGTAAGATGGACGGTGCGAATCTGATTTGGGCACTCGTCACTGGCGCATGTCGGATTCTCAACACCTTCCGTTAATTGAGGCGAGGACGATCCCTGATTCACAACGTCGTAGGTGAGAGAAAGACCAACGATCCCATAGGCGACGGCGCTCGGAGTGCCACTGCCCAGCACGCGCATGAGCGTATAGGGGTGAGCCGGATTGGAATTGGTCAGGTAGTACGTAATCATATCGATTTCGGTGAGCGTGATGCCGGCGGGGTACACCCCAGGCTGGGTCTGAGGGTTCGGCTCTAAGCTATCGATAGTTCCCGTGCACCCCTGGGCCGCACACGCCTGGTTCAATCCCAAAGAGTCGTTGCCAAAAGTCATGGTCACGGTCGTCGTACCGTCGCTAGTGGAAAAGACCGGCGCCGGCGTCGTGACCATTCCGAGCGCGTATCCTTCGCTTGCGGTCGTGAAAAGCAGCAGGTCGCCCACGCTAACCGCCGCGCACGGGGTACAGCTCGACGGAAAGGTCGCCGTGACGGTATAGCCGCTGGATTGGCTATACGTGATTCCACCATTGGTCACGGACAGGCTCTGCTCGCTCCAGTTTTGGTCCTGGCTGTTCCAGGACTGTTCGGTCCACTGGTCGTCTTCTTTGAGGATGGTTATCTCGTCGGACGGCTGGGTATAGGCAGACTGGCCATCAATGACGCCGCTCAGCCCGGATCCGGGGGTGATCACCGATAGGACGCCGTTGTTGGTGCTGACAGGGAAAGTATTGCCGACGACTCCAGGACGCGTCACGGGCGCCGATCCTGTACCGTTCGGCAGGGGGACGCCGCTGACCGGAACTCCGGTTCCGGCAGCATAAAGGTCACGCGCCATGAGGCTCGCGGAGCCGCGAAGATTTTCGTTCACCTGGGACATCACCAAGACGCTTTGTGTGGTGTTCTCAACGTCACTGAAATAATCGGAAGCGGCCCCAAGCACGATTACTGAGAGGGCAAGGGCAATTAGCATCTCGACGAGAGTAAAGCCGGACGCAGATTCCGGCGAAACGCCCCAGTTTCGGGCGCGTAGAGGCGGCTTTACGCCGCCATCCTGTTGGCGGGATAAACCCGCCGCTACAATTGCGCCCGAAACTGAGGCACTACACTCCGGCGAAACTCTGGAGGCAGGCTTATCCTTAGTCAGTTTGGTAGACATCGCAAGTTACCTGATAGCTTCCAGGCGACCCGTTGGGCCTTGTATAATTGACGGTAATGGTGACCTGTTTCAGGATGCTGCTGAGATCGGTAATCTGAATCTGCCTGGTATAGCCGGGAAGTGTAGTCTGGCCATCGGTCGCGGTCCCCAGAACTCCTTGGGGATTGGCAGCAAGTGTGAGCGGCTGGGGGCCGTCTTCAAAGACGCCACCGTTACTCACGTTCTCAATTTGGCTGAACTGTAGGAGGCCGTTATTGCGAGCCGCCAGCAAATCCTCCAGTGCCTGGCGCGCCTGCTGCTGCGCGGTCGCGTTCTGCTCGCTGACCATCACAACCCCCATTCCTTGACCGGAAGCGTAAGCAAGTGCGAGCAGGCCAACGGTCATGATGACTCCGGCGACCATCACTTCGATCAGAGTGAATCCTTTTTCATTCGGATGGCTTTTGGAGTTCATGGCGGTGTTCATTGGACCCATGTTGTCCCGTTGTAACGGTATCCTTGAATCTGCCCGGTGGCGCCCAACACCGTAACTGCCCGCGCGGTGACGGAATTGCCAGGAGTCGCCATAAATATCGTGCCGTTCACCGGCGCTCCTCCCACGGTGGTAACTGCCGTGCCGTCACCCTGGAATGTGATGCTGGTCCCGCAAGGGCTACCGAAGCAGACGGGCGTCAAGGTAGTATCGAATCCGTCCGGTGTGTCGGGTAGTCTGGACACGACGGTATAAGCAAACCCTTCGCTCAAAGAGACATCGGCGATGAGCGTGTAGGTCGGGTTGGATAGCGGAAGCTCTTGCCGCTGCACTGTAATTTCATTCGTTCCGTTGAATGTCACGATGAAGTTGCGTCTCTCATCCATCGCTTGTTCCCGAGCTTGCTGAAGCTCTGTGACCGCGAGATCAAGGGAAGAGTCGGCATGCAAGGTTGGCGAGATACTGCCGGTGATCATCAAGGCCATTCCGGTCGCGATCCCAACGATCAAACAAATTACTGCTGTTTCGATAAGGGTAAACCCGCGTTCCGACGGCCGACATCTGTGTATTCTCGTCTTCCATTGCGGTACAACTCGCTTCGTATTGCCCATAATTTAACGTGCCCGAGGGGCGCATAGTCCTGCCTATAAGCTATCGGCGGAACGGAGCTGCGAAATGAGGGAGATTTGCCAAGGCGAGCCAGGGTTACGGCTGGTCTAGTGGCAGAGCAATGCCCCAGAAGCTCTGGTCGGCGAAAGGCACGGCGAAACTAACTTTCTTTACAAGCCTTTGTGTCACAAGGGGTTGTTGTTTGCCGCTGTTATCAACAGGCCGACTGAGACACTACCTCGAATCCTTACGTTGACAAGTGTCCGTCAGATTGTTTATCTTTTAGTAATCATGCTCAGGAGTTCAGCCTCCCGGGAAGTACTCGGCAAGTCTGTCTCCCCCTTGCGAGTTATCCCTTCTGCCATCCACGCCAATGCCCCTGTTAAACTCCATTGCCAACCAGGAAATCCTCCCTGCTCTGCCACCCGAACGAACAGAAAACATTAAAATTACCGAACGAAGCTGTTATGTTATTGAAAACAAAGGCACGAAAATTAGAGAGGTGGACTAATCCACTATGTTACTGAAAATAAGGTACTTACATCGATAGTCCTGACAAACCTCTGTAATCAAATCACTTAATGCCTCAGTTTCGGGCGCAATTGTAACGGCGGGTTTACCCCGCCAACGGAATGGCGGCATAAAGCCGCCCCTACGCGCCCGAAACTGGGGCATTAGCAAATCACTTATGTAAACGCAGTGACGTCCCTATCACAAAGCCGCTGGAACTCGGACACACCTGGGACTGAATGGTCTTCTATCGTTCCGGTCGACTTAGACGCGACCCCTCGCAATTTGCCAGGGGGAGCTTGACACATGGAGGCTGCTACTCTACGATTGCGGGTGGATTCCCAGCCGGCCTTCCACCTGCTAACCCCATGAGCAAACCCGAAATCTCAAGCGACGCGATAATGACCCGCCAGCATCGCTTTGCCACGCAAACGGTGCATGCGGGAGAAGGTCCGTGCCCGGTTACGGGAGCGCTCGACACTCCGATTTACCAGTCCACGACGTTTGCTTCCGCGAATTCAGACGACATGGCGGCGGTCTATGGCGACGAGAAGCCCGGCTACATGTACACGCGCTATGGAAATCCGACAATCCGGGCTTTGGAGTTGAAGATGGCGGCGCTCGAAGGCTGCGAAGGAGCTCTTGCGACGGCTTCCGGGATGGCCGCCATCTCTTCCGCTATTCTGGCCTTTGTTGGCTCAGGAGATCACGTCGTGGCGGCGCGATCGCTTTACGGGGCTGCATATGACTTCCTGAACCACCTGCTGCCAAGGTACGGCGCCGCCGCTACGTTTGCCGGCTCGGCCCGGATGGAAGATTTCGAGAAATCGATCCGTCCGAACACGCGGCTCATCTATTTCGAGACGCCAAGCAACCCCGTGCTCGAAATTATTGATATCGGCGCGCTCGCGGCGCTGGCGCGTTCGCACCGAATCCCATTGATGATCGACAATACCTTTGCTTCTCCCGTCTTGCAGCGGCCGGCAGGGCTGGGCGTGACCGTGGTAGTCCATTCCGCCACCAAATACCTCTGCGGCCACGGAGACGCCATGGGAGGAATCATCGCCGGCCCCGAGTCCTACATCACTCCGCTCAGCAAAAGCATCCTGCGGGATTTCGGCGGCATCATCAGCCCCTTCAACGCGTGGCTAATCCTGCGCGGTATTCACACCTTGCCCTTACGCGTCTTTGCCCAGTGCGCCAACGCCCAGCGTATTGCGGATTTCCTAAACTCTCATTCCCAGGTAGAACGCGTGAACTATCCCGGGCTTCCTGGCCATCCCGGCCACGAGATCGCCGAAGCGCAGATGAAGGCCTTTGGAGCCATGATCAGTTTCGAAGTGAAGGGCGGATACGAAGGTGGGAAGAAAGTGATGGACCGGGTGAAAATATTTGCCCGCGCCGCGAGCCTGGGAGATACCCGGTCGCTCATTGTACATTCGGCTTCGACAAGTCACCGCGCCGTCCCGCGCGAGCAAAGGCTGGCCATCGGCATCAGCGACGGGCTGGTGCGGCTGTCGGTGGGAGTTGAAGACCCTGACGATCTCATCGAAGATCTTGACCAAGCGCTGGCTTTTTGACCCCGGGCTTAGCTGCCAGGAGCTCCGGCGGACGCCGCTTCAAGCCAGGCGGCCGAACCCTCTGCCGCCGCTCCGGTTACGATTTGCCAGAGAAGAGTCTCCAACAACAGCCGCGAATCCTTCCAGGAGGACTTGATGGCAAGATCCGCGCCGTGAACCAGCCGGATCGCATTGGCCAATTCATCGCGCGAATAGCAGCGGGCCGCGCACGGAGCGATCTCATAGGTTGAATAGGGGTTCGACGCGCGCCCCCATCCTCCTCGATACTGCTGGCCGGGAGATGAGGAGGTCTTCAGGGCCTGGCGGAACAGGTCGCCAATACACCACAAAATCAGCGTTTCCGGCTGCTTGCCCGCCACGAGACCCTGAAGGAGGGCGAGCGCTTTGCTGAGCTCGCGCTCCGCTACCGCGGCGAGCATCTTGCCAATCTCATGCTCTTCCCGGACGGCGACGATCAGCTCCAGATCCCCCTCTTCAATGCGCCTCGCGCCAGATCGCGCTACCAGCAGTTTTTCCAGCTCTGTCCGTAACCAGAGCAGATTAACCCCCGCGCCTTTGCCGCTCCTTGAAGATTCGTCGCTACCCTCGAACTTCGCGGCCAGCAATTGGGCGTGCTCATCGCTGATTTCAACTTCGGCTTTGCGCAAATAGTTCCTCACCCATGCGGTGGCTTCCGGCCGGCTCGGCGGCTGCACCTCCACGACTTCCGCCCCTTTTTCGAGGCATTGGATGAACCGTCGCCGGCGGTCCGGCTGATAGGCGGCAAACAGCACGGTCGAAAATGCCGACGGTTTCTTCAAGTAGCCCGCCAGCGCTTCAAAATCATCATCCGCGGCGTGTCCGAAATCTTCCGGGTCCGCCCAATACAGGTAACTGTGCCCTCCCAGCATCGGCATCTGGTATGCATTCTCGAGGTCGCGCCGGAACTGGTCCGGCTTGAACTCAAATTCCACAAAACACCATTCCCGAACTCCAGCAGGGAGACAACTCACTACGGCCGTCCGGCACTCTCCGTGCAAGAAGCGGTCCGGTCCGCGCAGAAAGTAAGCGGAACCAGCCTTCCCTCTTTCAAAAAGCGCACAAAATTCAACTGGACGCATCAATAATCTCTCTCCTGAAAGGCCTCATGCACTTTCTGCAAAAGAGCCGCAGGCCGGAACGGTTTCAGCAGGAAACGGCTTTCATTACCTCCGGCTATCGCCCGGGCATCAGGGTATCCCGAGATGAAGATGACCCTTATTTCCGGCTCAGCCGCCCGCATGGCGCGCGCGAGATCAAGCCCGTTCATAGGAGCCATTCGGATATCGGTCAGCAGAAGTCCAATCGAGCCAGGCTGGGTTTGTTGGAGCTCGATGGCCTGTTGGGTATCGCGGGCTTCCAGAACGCCATAGCCTGCACTGCGAAGGATGCGCAAGATAATTTCGCGTAATTGTGGATCGTCTTCGGCCACCAGAACCATTTTAGAGCCGGCGGTCAAAGCGTCCGGCACGGCTGGGGCCTCAGGGGTCACGTCAAGGTCGACCGGAATGGTAAAAGACCCCTCACCCGCCCTCCTTCGCTGCTCGCTCCGCTCGCATCCCTCTCCCGTGGGGAGAGGGTGGACCGCGGCCGGCGCTTTCTCCAGCCGGCGCGGGACGGGCCTGCGCCCACCGAAGGGCTCCTGCCCGCAGGCGGGTGAGGGGACTTTCCGTGCGTATCGCATAGATAGCCGCGGGTGGGCATGCGAGCCGGGACTTTGACGGAACCCTGCCGGGGCCTCAACCTGGCTTGAGACGAAACTGCGAGGAGAGGGGAAGTATATGCAGAATGTCGTTCCCGATCCGGGCGCGCTTTCCAATTCGAGAAACCCTCCATTTCCTTCGACGAGCGCGCGCACAACGGGCAGCCCGAAGCCGTGATGGCCTTCTTTGCTCGTATACGAGGGAGCAAAAATGCGGGATCGTTTCCCGCGCTCAATTCCGGCCCCCGTATCGGATACCGTAATTTTTCCCCAATTGCCCGACGCCGCCGCACGCTTTTGCGTTTGGCGGGCCGTTATGGTGAGACGGCCACCGCGGGGCATCGCATCCAAAGCGTTCATGACAAGATTGAGGACCACCCGCGCGATGTGCGTTGGGTCCGATGCAACGGGTACGGCGCCTGTTCCCCGGCGCACATCTATCTGCACTCCTTTTGGCGCCAGGCTTCGCAGCAGACCTTCCAGCCCGGCGATCACCCGGTTCAGATCGCAGGAAGACTGCGCCGCCTGGTCCGGAGCCATCGAACCTTTCATCCAGGAAGCAGCCAATTCTCCGGCGTGAAGAATGGCTTGAATGGCGCGCTGCAATGACTTCTCTGTCCGCAAACGGGCAGAGAGAAATTCTGCATTTCCCAGCACGACAGTCAGAAGATTGCTCACGTCATGGCTGATTCCCGCCTGCCGGCTGCGCTCGTGCAACAGGGTTTGACGCAACTGACTATACTTTAGAGCGCGGCGGACAACGATCGGCAGCCGCTCAGCTTCGCGAGCCGAAACCCAATCCCACATGAGATCTCGAATATGCAGATTTCCCGGTTTCCAGGCGCTGATGTTGCGGATGAGGACACAGGGAACATCAGGACTATCGTTTCTGGGCAGAAAGCTGGCAAGGGCGTCTGGAGGCCAGTCTTCGACGTGCGGGGAAGCAAGGATGAGTTGGCAGGAGTTGGACGCGGCCTTACGGCTGAGCCGCCCGGGGTGCGCGAGGTGGCGCGCTTCGAGTTCAATCCCTGCCTTGCGGACTGCGGCGAGGTAAGGCTTCCACCAACCCTTTTGCCCGCCTAGCAAAAGTACGCGCCACATGGCCGATTAACTCGCCGCTTTGGAATGCCCCCGGCTTTCCGTCTGAGCTTGACCCATATCTCCGGCTGGACACGGGGGGGCAATTCGCAGTCTCAGCCCTCTCCCGAGGGAGAGGGTGGCCGACGGAGGAGGCCGGGTGAGGGGTCGTTTGGCCGCCCCGTAGCTTCCCTCACCTTCCGCAGGAATTCCTCTGGGTCCTTTAACACTATTCCGTTTGGGACACGCAGCAAACCGATTCCAGCTCTTTTCAAATAAGCTTCTTTCACTGCGTCTTTTCGAATCTGGCTGGGTTGGGCGTGGACGCCTCCGTCCAGCTCGATGGCCAGCCGTTGTTCGAAGCAGTAAAAGTCGACGACCCATCGGTTAATCCGGGATTGCCGGCGAAATTTCGCGCCCACACGACGGCCACGCAGTAAGTGCCAAGCCGCTCGTTCAGCCCGGGTCGGGATCCGCCGCAAGACTCGGACCTGCGGAGTGGGGATGCGCATGTGCAGAGTATAACCCTAAAGCCGGACCACGGTTTACCGGTCCACGGACACCCCCCTCACCCGGCTCGCGCCGGCTGGAGAAAGCGCCGGCCGCGAGCCACCCTCTCCCTCGAGAGAGGGAAAACCGAGGTCCTCACTTGATCGCCTTGATAGGGAAGGCGCGCCCTACCCCCGTGTCCAGCCGGAGATATGGGCAATGCTGAGGGCTTTCCGTAGGGGAACGGCAAGCCGTACCCCTACAGGACTCGCACCTAGCAAAGACGAGGATAGGATAGCGAGCCTGCCACTGGAAGGCCAAAGCCGGGGTCTTCTAATCGCAGATGTTAAGCGTTATTTCGCGTCCGGCGGAACTACCATTCCCGTCTACGCTTGTTGAAGCCGCCGCGCCCGCCGCCTGGCCCACCGCGTGGACCAGAGAAGCCGGTGCGCTGCGGCCGTGCCTCGTTCACCGTGAGCGGGCGGCCCTCCAGGGACTTACCATCCAGTCCGCGGATGGCCTCCTGGAGATTTTCGCCTTCGGCCAGCTCGACAAATCCAAAGCCTTTGGAATCGCCGGTTGCTCTGTCGCGAATCACCATAGCTGAGGCGACGCGAAACCCCGCGCCGGTCACGAGGTCAGCGAGGGCGCCGTCGGTAGCACTGCGAGGGAGATTACCTACAAACAACTTTGAAGCCATACATCCTCCTGATAGCGGCGTGTGCCTTAAGCCGCCGGTCGTATTGTGAAAGTGCGCGTTTCGGCGCCCAACAGCTTTGATGCAGTTGCTCGTCTCCTTGTACTCCGGCCCTGGATTGCAAGGCCGTCATTCTTTTTTTTGCAAGCTTTCTAACCGCCCTCTCACCCGCCTGCGGGCAGGAGCCGCTCCGTCGCTGAAGCTCTGGGCGTAAGCGACATTCGGTGGGCCGAAGCCCGACTCGTCCGTCACCTGACGGACTGGTGAAGACGGCGGCGACCCTCACCCATCGCTTGGCGTTCCCCTCTCTCCCGCTTCCGGGAAAGGGTTGGGTTCTGGCTCATGGTGAGGAAAGTTATCGTTGCCGGGTGTTGCTTGTAACGCTTTTTTTTCCGTCTGGCGTTGCTGCCGGCGTTCCCGTTTTAATTGCGCTTTCTCGCGCAGTTTATTCTCCCGTTGACGCTTCTTAAACGTCTGGCTAGGTTTTGCCATCCATTGTACCTCACAAAGGGTTAGAAATATGGGGCTTGAGAAGTGAAACCAAAGATGGGCGCAGCCCGGCGCCTCCCGCGAACAGTCCGGAGAGAACAGGACTTTCGTTATTAAAAACAAATTGTGAGCCCGCGAGATCCTGGGCAAACCCTCCCGCCGCCTCGACGAGAGCAACTCCTGCGGCGACGTCCCATTCATGCTTCGGAGTCAAAGTCCAAGTTGCGTCAGCTAATCCCGATGCGACGCAGGCGAGCTTGTAGGCGATAGATCCCGCTGGCCGGACCGTAAAGGCCGCGTCCCGGAAGCAATTCCAGTCGCCACGCTTCACCTCGCTGCGGCTTGCCAGCACAAGGGCGCCAGCCAAGCTGCTTCTGGCGGTTACATGGGCAGGCTTACCATTATAGAGAACGCCTGTCCCGGACGCTCCAAGGAACGTTTCGCGGGTAGAGGGATTCACGATTCCGCCGGCCACAACGTGGCCTTGCTCGGCGCAGGCAACTGAGACGCACCATTCGGGGATTCCCGCCAGAAACTCGCGTGTCCCATCGAGAGGATCGACAATCCAGACGCGATTTCGCGCGAGGCGCGTCAAATCATCGGCGCTCTCCTCAGACAGCCATCCTTCACCTGGCCTCAAAAGCAATTTGTGAAGAGCCGTATTAACGGCGCGATCCGCCGCGGTAACAGGATCACCGGGCGACTTGTATTCGGCCTCTACGGCGACACCTGCATAAGGTTCTAAAGCGCGGACTGCCGCTTCGAGCGCCTCAAGGATCCGGCGGGTGATTTCTTCTGTTCGCGCGCTCAGAGAAGCGCCGGAAGTCTTCGGCGTAACCAAAATCATGCGGTGGCTCTATCCTGTGAGCTTGCGCCAATATACCCCTCGCGCTCGAGATGAAGGAATATCTGTTGCGCAGCCTCCTCTGGCGATAGCTCGGTGGTGTCGATGCGGATATCCGCGTGGTCCGGCGGCTCATAAGGATCGCTGATGCCGGTAAATTGCTGCACAACTCCGGCCCGCGCCTTGGCATAGAGCCCTTTACGGTCCCGAGCTTCGCAAACCTCAAGCGGGGTGGAAACATGGACGAGCATGAAGCCTCCATAAGGCTCGATCATCTCGCGTACACTCTTACGGATTGCCTCGTAGGGCGCGATGGGAGCGCAAAGAGCAATGCCACCGTTCTTGGTGATTTCAGAAGCGACGAAACCGATCCGGCGCACGTTGATATCGCGGTGCTCCTTTGAAAAGCCGAGCTCGGAGGATAGATGCTTCCGCACGATATCCCCATCAAGCAGCGTTACCGGGCGGCCGCCCATCTCGAGAAATTTTACGCGCATCACGTTCGCAATGGTCGATTTCCCCGAACCCGAAAGGCCGGTAAAGAAGAGCGTAAAGCCTTGCTGCTCTCGCGGCGGATAGGCACGCTGGAGCTCGCGCGCCACGTCGGGAAAAGTGAACCAGCCGGGCAGGGATCGCCCTTCGGTTAGCCGCTTTCTCAGCTCGGTCCCCGAGATGTTAAGCGTTCTCGCGCCCTTGGGCACCTCGTCCTCCGGGACGTAGGCGTCCTGGTCCTCCAAATAAACAAGCATGCGGAACGGGACCATCGCGACCCCAAGCTCCTGCTCGTGCGCCCGCAACAGCTCCTGGGCTTCGTAAGGCCCGTAGAAGGGCTTGCCGTGCTCGTCCTTTCCCGGTCCGGCGTGGTCGCGGCCCACAATAAAATGCGAACTGCCATAGTTCTTGCGGATGATCGCGTGCCACACCGCTTCCCGCGGCCCGCCCATTCGCATGGCAAGCGGCAGCAACGCCAGCCGCACCGTGTCGCGAGGATATTTAGGAAGTAGGGCCTGATAGCACCGGACGCGGACATAGTATTCCACGTCACCCGGCTTCGTCATGCCCACCGAAGGTTGGAGGAGCAAATTCGCTTCTACCTCCTTCGCAGCCCTCAGCGTCAGTTCCTGATGGGCGCGGTGCATGGGGTTGCGTGTCTGGAAAGCAACTACCCTTTTCCAACCCAGTCGCGCGAACTCTGTCCGCAACTCAAGCGGCGTCAGCCGTAAGGAGCGGAAATCATAGTGAGACGGTAATCGAATGCCCTCGAGCCGGCCGCCAACGTAGAAGGGATTCGACCGGCGCAAAAGATAGTTGACGCCCGGATGGGCGGGACTGGTGGTTCTGAAAACCGCGTTGGCCTCCGTTTCGCGGCAGGGCTTCCAGATTTCCTGGACGTGCAGCGCGGCCAGTAGCACCCCTTCAGGGTCCCGCAGCGCAACCCGGTCTCCCTCGTGGAGGGACCGGGCAAACTCCTCTCCCACATCGAGAGTGATCGGTATGGGCCATAAGGTTCCATCCGCGAGCCGCATGTCTTTGCAGACACCTTCATAGTCGTCGCGGGTCATGAAACCCGTCAAGGGTGAGAAGCCGCCGTTAAGGAGTAACTCGAGATCGCAAAGCTGGCGCCCGGTCAAATCCCACGAGTGCCACTTCCCGGATTGCAATTTGATTTCGTCTGCCCGGTCCTGGGCAACCAGAAGGTCTGTGAGCTTCCCGCCGTGTGGTGCAATCAGATGATCCGTCATCTTTCCTTTCCCTCTGCCATTTGTCGCAGAAAATTAGCGTTCTGATCAGACTGAGCGGAAACACAGGCTGGCGCTTCTGCGGCTGTTTGCGGCGTCCCCGTAGTCTGTCGATGACCGAAGGCCGGTAGGGGACGGCTTGCCGTGCCCTTGATTGCCACCCGAGAATCGACGAGGGTAGGGCAAGCCCTACCCTTACGGTGCTCACCTCCAAGGTGGGTATCGCGGAGGGGTACGGCCACATGGCTGGTGCGGCATACCATATTCCGCCGGTGATATCGACGGATCAGGGCGTTCCCGGCTCGCTTTATCAGCGACCCTTTAGTATCTTACAGTATATTCGCTGTTCCTAGCGACTGAAGGGTGGAAAGCATTCGAGTTTTTCATCCGGGCGAAGGGAGCAGGAACACGGTGGAAGACTGGGAACGCCGTTTTTCAGTGCAGACCGTATCGGGTGAAGCAGTTCAAGCATGATCTACGGAAGACTTTTCGTGGACTGCAAACTCTGGGTCTGGAGAAGTGCATTGCCCGGAATCGTTAGTCGAAACGACGGCACGCTGGCGCCGATGTACAGGACCCGCTGTGTACTCTGTCAACGTTCCATCCCGCGATAAGCTCCAATAGAGATCCAACCATTGGCCGCGCACGGCTTCCCAGCAATATTTACGGGATTCACGCAGGGCTTCGTCCGCCAACCGCAGAGCGAGAGCCGGCTCTCGAAGCAGGCGAATCACGCTCGCCGCCAGCGATTGCCAGTCGCCCGGCTCCGAGAGCAGGCCCGTACGTTCGTGTTCGACAATGTATTTGATGCCCTCAGGGGCTGTGCTGACTACAGGAATTCCGGAAGCAAATGCTTCCAGGATAGAAAGGGGCATATTGTCGAGCCACGAAGCGTTGATGAATATATCCGATTCATCGTAGTAGCAGCCGATTCTCTCCCGCGAAACGGCTCCCGCAAACTGGACATCCTTCAGCCCCAGCTCTTCGACCAACGCGCGAATTTGCCGCTCCTGCTCACCTTCACCGAGCAGGCGCAAACGGGCGTCCGGGAACTCCTGTTTAACTCGCGCAAAGGCGCGAACCACAAGGTCGGGACTGTAGTATTGTCCGAAGCCGCGGCTACAGATCAGAAGCGGACGCACAGGATTTCGGCGGCGGTAACGGAACTGGTTCACATCGATAAAGTTAGGCGCCACTTCCGCGTGCAGACCAAAGTCCCGGAATACGCTGGCCAGATACATCGAAGGAACCACGAGCCGATCCGCATGGCGAAGGATCGGGATTGCCGTCCGCCACCGCGATAAATGATCTCTGGCTTCTCCGCTGTGATAGTTGATAAGGACCTTTTTGCCTCGCAGCCGCGCAATCACCAACGCCGGAAAGGGCGCCAGAAGAAACGCCCAATATGATGCGGAAAAAATGTGGGCAATCTCCACATGCTTCAGGCTTCGCCATAGACCCAGCCAATAAAACGGCATGCGGGCGAACGTCCGCACGTACCGGATTTTCATGGTCCAGCCAACCCAGCCCGGAACCTTGGGATCAACTGGAACAAACCGCGCCTCAACGCCGGGATCTTTTGCCCAGTGTTTGAGTAGAAGGTCAGCTTGAACGGCTTGTCCTCCAACGTAGCTCAGAGTAGGGGCGATAATCGCCACCCGGACCGGACGGCCAGCATCATCACCCTGGGCCGGACTCGCCATGGCGCCTCGCGGCGGCTGCCACCCTTTCGAAGCCAGCAAGCTGTAATAAAGGGCTTCGTGTTGCTCTCGCATGCGAGCCAGACTGAAATTTGCCCGCGCTATTTCGCGGGCTCGCGTCCCGAACGCAGCCCGCAAGGGCGAGTTAGACAGGAGGCGTTCGAGAGCATCAGCAAGATTGATCTCATCATTGGGCGGGACCAGAAATCCCGTTTCACCGTCCCGAATGAGTTCACCATTGCCACCCACCGAGGTTGCGACTACCGGAAGTCCCGCAGCCATGGACTCCAGCACGGAGTTTGACAGGCTTTCTGAAAAAGAGGGCAAAACCGAGATATCCAAAGAACTCAGAATAGCCCGGACATCTTGACGGTCGCCCAAAAAGCGAATTTGGCGCTCAAGCCCCAAACTTTGCGCCATACGCTCAAGGCCAGGGCGCAGCGGACCGTCGCCCACGAGTAGAAACTCCAGTTCTGGAAACTTTGGCGCCAGCCGGGCTGCGGCGTGAAGCAGGCCGGGATAATTTTTGACCGGATCGTTCATGCGGGCGATCATGCCGACGCGCAGCGCGCCGGGAGCGCGAGCCAGAGCCGGAGGAGCGTCGCTGAAGGCTTCTTCGGGCAGTCCATTATGAATGACGGCCAGTTTCTGCTCTGGCAATCCCCGGTCGAGCAGCGATTGAGCAGCAGCACGTGAGTTACAAATGACGCGATCACACAGATGGAACACTGCAATCTGGGACCGGAATCGCATCGGCGTGAGAAGATCCCCAATTTGCCGGTGGCTGCCGATGACGATGGGCGTCCGCGCCAGGCGAGCAGCAGGAATGAGCATGAGATTGGAATAGAAATCAAAGGAGTGAGCAATCGAGGTATGGCGTGCCCGGAGCCGCCGCGCTAAGGCAATGCGGGACCGCCATGAATTCAAACCGTAGACGTTGCCGCCCGGGGGCACGGACGTGACCTCGCCCATGCCCTTTCGGAAGGCGCCCCCCTGCCCGATACAACCTAACTCAATCCTCAGAAGCTTGCGGTTCAAGGAGTCGGCCAGGACCGTGAACTGCCGCTCGCTGCCTCCAGTCTCGAACGAGTTCGTCATCAGGAAAATCGCTGGCGAATCGTTGGGCAGCCCGCTCCACATTTACTCTTTTCCTCGAAAAAGAAAATCGTTCGTGCCCAGAGTGTTGGTCGAGCGAAGGTTCACGAGCTCCATGCCCAGGTCGCGGGTACAGAAGCGAAAAATCTCGGCAGCAGAGGCAAACTCGTAGGGGTAGCCTCCGAGCCAATCACGAACGTCGATCCAGTAGTTCATGCCCCTGTCCCCGGAATAGTCGCGAAGGTGGCGCCACGGGTTCCTCAAGGAAACGACATTCGAGAGGAACCCGTACCGAAGAAAGTACAGACCCTCGAGGAGCCGCTTGCCTGCCCACGAAGAGCGGTTATAGAGCTTCTTGACTCTCAGCCAGAACTTTGAACCGCCGCGTCCTTCGACTTTGTTATAAATCGAGAGATATAAAAGACCGCCTCTTGCTACCAGATTGCAGCTACTCCGGATGGCTTTCCACATGTTGCCCGTGTGGTGCAAGGACCCCCACGCGTAGACGACGTCAGCCGTTCCGATCTGGGCCGGCAGCGCGTCGTCCAGGATTGACCCGCTGATCACTTCCCAGTTTTCCGGATCACCCACCCGTCTTTTCAACTCCTGGCAGCAACGGACGGAAAACGGATCCACATCGAGGCTTATGATACGCTGCGCTCCGAGGCGGTAGGCTCCCAACGAAAAAAGGCCGCTGCCACACCCAATATCGAGGAAAGAGCGGCCTTGCAAGTCTTTCAATTCCAGAAAACTACGGATCGAATTCATGGCAATACACTCGCGTTCGGGCGTGAGGCACCGGTCCAGGAAGCGCTGCCAATTCTTTCCGAAAGAAAACGTTACCTTCTCCGGTTGTGGCCGCATCTCATTAACGTTTCTGAGCGCTGCTTGCCCCATGCTCGCCTCTGTGCGTCTTTGCCTCCGGTCAAGAACGCGTAGCGCCGACCTTCAGGTCGGAATTTGGCCGGTTCGGCAGAACCCCCTCACCCGGTCCCGCTTAGCGGGACCGCCCTCTCCCCCAAGGGGGCGAGGGCAGGAGTTCTTTTCGTAGCTTCGCGGGTGCCGCGAAGCGGCATGACTAGCTGATACGAGTCAAACGATAAAGACTTTTCTGCAACACCACACGAGATGCCGGGGTAAAGCCCGGTGCTACCCGCCCAAAACTGAGGCAGCTCCCGCTAATGCCTCCCGGCCGAAAGTAGAATCGCCTCTGAACGCCCTATCAGAGGCTTCGGTTGAAGCTCCCTCGAGAAAATTGCGGTGCCATAGCTCAAAAACCAAAAGCCGCCAGATGCTCCCCGAATGATCACGCCTGCCTCGCATATGCTCGTCGAGTAGCTGCTTGATGCCGGACGCGCTCAAGTAGCCGCGCTGCAGGGTGCGCGGCTCGAGCAGCACCCGTACGAGCTCCTGTCTGAGCTCATTGCGAATCCAATGCACGAGAGGAAGAGCGAATCCCTGCTTGGGCCGGTAGAGCGCCTCGCGAGGTACGCCCAGACGCTCGGCCAATTTCTTAAGGATATACTTCGGTTCGTTACCGCGAAGCTTCAAGCCGGCAGGCAAACTCGCCGCGTACTCCACGAATATGTGGTCGAGCAGGGGCACGCGAGCCTCGAGCGACGTGGCCATGCTCATGCGGTCGACTTTGGTCAAAATATCGGCTACCAGATACGTCTTCGTATCCAGGTAGAGTAGCCTACTGATCCGGTCGCCGGCAGGGGCGGTTCGCAGATAGGCCCGGAAACGGTCACGGGGATCGCCGAGATTCCTGATACTGGCCCGAAAGCCATCCGAGAGCAGCGGCACCCGGCGCTCGAAAGAGGGCACCATAGAGATATAATCCAGGTAGCGCTCATCCCAAGGCAACGCGATGCTATAGGCGTGCGCGTGGCCGCGCATTGAGCGTGGAAACCGGGGATGCACATATCGGCGATAAAGCTGGCGGGACCACTCCGGAAGTGGTTCCAGCGGGGTACCGCGAAGATTGATCGGGTAGCGATCGTAGCCGGCGAACAACTCATCACCCCCGTCACCGGAAAGAGCGACCGTTACATGCTCCCGCGCCAGCCGGGAAATGTAATAGGTTGGAATCATTGACGAGTCCCCAAACGGCTCTTCCAGGGAGCGGGTTAAGCCGTCCAGCGCTTGTTGAATGTCCGGCTCGACGGTCAACTCATGGTGGTCAGTCCCAAAGTGTTGCGCGACAACCTGGGCATGGTGGGCCTCATTGAAGCCTTGCTTGGTAAACCCGACGGAAAACGTCTTCACAGGAGCATTGCTGGCGCGAGCCATAAGAGCCACGACCAGAGAGGAATCCACGCCGCCGCTCAGCAGGGCGCCTAAAGGCACGTCGGAGATCAAACGTATACGGACCGCCTGCGCCAGCCGGCTCTCCAGTTCATCCAAACACTCCTCCTCCGATAGCGAGCCTCGCGTGCCATAAGGCGGCAAGTCCCAATACTGGCGCACGCTAAACCGGCCATTCTCCCATTCGAGGAGGTGTCCAGGCGGCAGTTTCTGAATATTTTTAAAGGCAGTGTGGGGGTCCGGAATATAACCAAAGTAAAAATATTCCAGCAGGCCGGCAGGATTGATCTCCTTCAGCTCCGGAGCCGCAGCCAGAATCGCCTTAATTTCGGAGCCAAAAAGCAGCCTTCCCGGTAAAGCCGCATAGTGCAAAGGCTTGATCCCCAGCCGGTCTCGCGCCAGCAGCAGGCGCCGCCGGCGTTGGTCGAAAACAGCAAAGGCGAACATTCCGCGCAGCCTCTGAACGCAGGCTGATCCCAGATCCTCGTAGAGATGGATGATCACCTCGGTATCCGTGTTCGTGTAAAAGCGGTGGCCCCGCCGCTCAAGCTCGGGGCGGAGCTCGGGGAAGTTATAAATCTCCCCGTTGAAAACCACCCATAGAGTCTTATCCTCGTTATGGATGGGCTGGCGCCCGCCGGCGACATCGATAATACTGAGGCGCCTCATGCCCAGGCCGACTGAGCCCTGCGTGTAAATTCCCTCATCGTCCGGGCCCCGGTGCGCAATAGACAGGCACATCCGGTGAATCGTTCCGGCGTCAACGCTTTCTGCGGAGTCGCTATTTACGATGCCCGCGATTCCACACATATACTAATAACTCCTGCTTCCCCGCAGATTTACGGGAAGGGCCCTTTGGGCCGCGACGCGCGCGTCCCCCTTGGATGCTAGCTTAACAGCCACCCCGGCTTGCTCTTTTGCCGGATCACGGGTCAGCGCCTGGACCGGTTCTTCCCTGAAAGCTATCTGGCGAAGGGTTGTTGTGTAACCAAAGGCAAAATACAAAAAGAACTGATACGCATCCGGGTAAAAGAAACCCGCGATTGCAAAAGCCGCAAGTCCGGCGCGAGTCGCGTTGGCCAGCATGGTCGCTTCAGATTCTCCCGGGAGTCGCTCTTTCGCTTCGCGAATATTCTTGAAAGCGCGCCAGTAGATCATGAGAAACAGGACCAGGGCGGGTAGGCCGCCTTCGGCGCCGAACTGGGTATAAACGTTATGGGTTTCTTCCCACACACCGGACACCACTGGAAAATTACCCGGACCGATGCCGAAGAGTGGATATTCGAAGGTAATTCTCAGGCTCTTGAAGAACAACTGCTTGCGCATCTGCGCGGATTGGTAGGCCGCCTCGTTGCCTTGAAACTCCGAGGTGTTCGAAAACCGCTGCATAATCCTATGGCCCGCGAAGACAAACATAACCGCCAGAGCCACTACGGCCACAATTAGGAGATACTTCCTGCCCTGTTTCACGCCAAAATCCCACAGGCACAGGGCCCCCATTATGAGCAGGGCGATCAAGCCCGCTCGCGAGCCCGTGCGAAACAACGCATAGGTCATCACCAATGCGGCCAAACTCCAACCTGCTTTGCGGATCACCCCTCTTCCTCGAAATACGAAGACCAGACAAAAAGGCAGGGTCAACACGATCACAATAGCGAGATCATTGGGGTTTTGATACACGCCATTAAGGGCACCCTCCATCCGCCCCTCGACGACACGGCTCGCCATAATTGAAATGGCGGCAACGAGGCCGACGCAGGAGGTTTGAACTAAGATCAGCCTTCTCAAACGCGCGACTGAGGTGACGGCCATCGCCATCACGACGATAATCAAAACCAGCTTCGCGAAGCCGAGGGTAGTCGCAAAAGCACCCCCCTTCCAGACCGGGGAGAACAGAGACGCCAACCCGAGCTGGACCAGAAGGAAGATGAGAAACCAAGTTTCCTTCGGCAAGCCCTCCTTGAGCTGTCCCATGCTTAGCGCAAACGCCACAAGAGCCATGGCGCCCACAAGCTTCGCCAAATGAAGATGGGAAACACCAGGAATCCAATCCTCGGGCCGCGCGCAGTACACGACAAAGAAAGCCAGCACCCAAAAAAAAGTGCCCCCCAGGGGCTCTCTTGCCGGAGATGCAGCAGCCGCAACCGGGGCAGCTTCAGCAGTCACTTAAATCCTTCTTTCTGAGAAATAACGCCTTCGGTTGTCGAGGCCCTGGGGTCACACGGCTCGCTCATGAGCCTTCTCAGTTAGTCTCTGCCACGTGGCGCCAGGAGCCTCATCGTCCCCCTCGCCCTAGGAGGACAGCCTTCAACGTGTGGAAAATGATGATCAAGTCTAGGCCGACTGACATATTTTTGATGTAGTAGAGATCGTAGGCAAGCTTTTCGGTGTTTTCTTCGATGGTGGCGCAGTAACCCCGTTTAATTTGAGCCCAACCCGTTGCCCCCGGCTTCACACCCCAGCGCAGCCGGTAATAGGGAATTGCTTGAACGTACTCTGCCTCCTGATCGGGCACAAACGGACGCGGTCCTACGAAATATAAATCGCCTTTGAGAATGTTATAAAGCTGCGGAAGCTCATCTAAGTGGACTTTTCGAAGCCAGCGGCCCACCCGCGTGCAGCGGCCATCATTCTCTTGAGCCGGGCGCGAGCCTCCTCCGGCATCGGCATCAACCCTCATCGATCGAAATTTGGTGAGCTTAAATGTATGGCCGTTCTTGCCTACTCGTTCCTGCCGGAAGAGCACGGGGCCCTTTGAATCCAACCGAATGGCAATGGCAATCAGCAGCATCACGGGCAGGGTGAGAATTAAGCCGAGGGCGGACAAGATCAGAGAGATGAGCCTCTTGACGATGAGTTTTCTTGTGGAGACTCGAAATCCGTCGGAAAAAATGAGCCAACTGGGCTGGAGGTCCTGGACGTCAATTCTGCCCCAGATGCGCTCCGTCACCGCCGTGGCGTTATCGACCTGGATTCCTGCCAGGCGAAGATCAAGCAGCGCGCCCACCGGCATTTTGCCGCGGCCATCGTTAAGAGCTACAATCACGCGATCCACCGCCCTTCTTTCCCGAAGAGCAAGAAGCTGGGATTCGAGCTGCTCACGCGTCATGGAACCGTTTCCAGCCGCGCCCGCCCATCCCACTACCTCCATTCCTAACACCGGCCGTGCCCGCAGAGCCTCCACCAATTGCCGGGCGCGGTCGCCGCTTCCCATTACGTAAACTCGCTCCCGCAGAGAAGGCTGTGAAACCAGCCAATGGAATACCCATCTCCATCCGATCAGCGAAACGGTCAAAATGGTGATGCCCAACAGGAAGACATCTCCGCCCAGCAGGAAGTCCGGAAAAAAATAACCCAGAGCAGCCAAAATAAACGAGAGGATCCCGAGCACCACGAAGAGCCGGAAAAACATTTCGCCGGTGGAAGGCACTCGCTGGGCGTCATACAGGTCAAAATAATAAAAGCAGAGTAATGCGACGGCAGTGATCACTAAAACTTTGTAAATCCCGTGTTCGACGCCGAGCTCCAGAACCGAATCCTGGCCCAGACGAATCACCGCCGCAGCTAGAAAAGAGGCGACGACAATGAGCGTTTCGCCCAAAACGAGAACGAGCGTCCGTACCGGATAATAGACGTTAAAAAGACGAACCACGACTGGTCATCCCTTTTTTCTCCCCTCCTCCGGATTTTGGTCGGTGTTGAAATAATAATAGGCGCTGTAAGCTGTCTGCGGAGACACTTGATTCAGCACCACGCCGAGTAAATGTCTTTCCCGAAGTTCGCGGCTTCCTTTTTGTGCGACGTCGAACGGAGTCTTCCCGGCGCGCACCACCATGAGAACTCCATCGCAGTAATCGGCAAGAAGGCTGGCATCCGACAGCGGCACGCAAGGCGGTGAATCCAGAACAATCCAGTCAAAAAGGGGCGCGAGCCGGTGCAGCAGTCCCTTTAACCGGCCGTTCCCCAGGAGTTCGATGGGATCCGAGGGTGGCCGGCCCGCCGGGATGAAGAAAAGATTCTCCGAGCTGTTGCGCTGAACGATTTCGTGCGGCTCGGCCTCTGCGCGCAAAAAGTCAGCAAGACCCGGAGTCTGTGCAGTGCCGAGAAGGGCGTGCTGGCGAGGAAGCCGCAAGTCTCCATCCAGAAGCAGCACGCGGCGGCCGCTCTGTTGTGCGAAAGCCTGCGCGAGGTTCGCGCTCACAAACGTCTTTCCCTCCCCCGGCAGCGCGCTCGTCACCAGGATCGCCTGCAGAGGAAGCTTCTCGCGCATCTGAGTGAGCCGTGTGCGTAGCGTCCGGAATTCTTCTGCGCCGAGGGGGCGTGCGCCGGCCTGCGCGAAAAGGAGGGCGCGCGGGTCAGGCCGCCAGACGGTCCCGGGACACTCGGCCAGGAGGCCATCGCCCGCTAGGGGCCGGGTCCCATGCAGGGTTTGGAACAAAGCCGTCGTTGGGGCAGCCTCTTCCCGGCCCGGTTCCTCAACCACGGGAAACTCCGGAGCTTCCGGCTGGCGAGGCGGATTTGGAGTCTCGGCATCAAGCGCGGGCGCGCGTTCCTGCTCCGCCTTGATCAAAGCATCGTGAATTCGGCTCATAACCTTCCTTTTTCCCGCCGGGCTTATTCTTCCGTCCGCCGCAGCCGGTCCATCAGCGCCACAATACCCTCGATGGCTTCGACCAGCCGCGGATTTTCAGCGACTACGCGTGCGGTCTTGGAGACAGGTGGCTCCGGGTTCTTCAGATCAAATTCCGCCGCCACCGAGTCGATGACGCCTCCGTCCACCGGTCTCCGCTGGTCGGCAAAAGCACTGATGAGAGCGTGCTCGCAGAGCAGGTTTACGACTCTCGGAATCCCCTTAGAATACCGATGGATGCATTCAATCGCGTCCGGTGTGAAGACTGGAGACCCATCAGCCCCCGCGATTCGCAGCCTACTGGTGACGTACCCGCCGGTTTCCTCCCGGCTGAGCGGGTGCGTCTTGGCGCGCAGGGTGATGCGCTGGCGCAACTGCCGGAGGTCAGGCTTCTTCAGCTTCTCCTCGAGCTCCGGCTGCCCGGACAGGACGATCTGGAGAAGCTTCTCCGTATAAGTCTCAAGGTTTGTCAGCAGCCGGATCTCCTCCAGCACCGCCGAAGAAAGATTTTGCGCCTCGTCCACGATGAGGACGGCGGTTTCGCCGGTGCGGTAGCGCTCCAGCAGCCACTGGTTGAGGTGAATTAGGACCTTGCTCTTGGAGCGCGGATCGCCGGGAATTCCGAAATCCGCCATCATGAATTCAAAGAACTGATCTTCACTCAGACGGGAATTGAAAATGAACGCAGTGGAAAAGCCCCGGCCGCGCAGCCATTCGAGGAGCTTGTTGATCAGCGTCGTCTTGCCGGTTCCTACCTCGCCGGTGAGCAAGACAAAGCCTTTGCGAGTCTGAATCCCATACGTCAGACAGGACAGGGCTTCCTCGGTATGCGGCGTCGTAAACAGATAGCGCGGATCCGGATTAACGTTGAACGGATTCTCGCGCAGGCCAAAAAACTTCTTGTACATATCACCTTCCCGCGCTCATACAGCGGGCGTACTGGCGGCTTCGCGCGGCTTCTTCCCGTTTCCGCCAGAACCCTTCAAAGCCTTGGGAACCTTCTGGACTGCCGGGACCACCGCCAGGATGGGCAATCCGAGAAAGAACTCGATGTCGCGCTCATCACGCAGCGCCTTATCGCGCACCTCCAAAATCAACGCGATCCCCAGCCCGAGCACAAGCCCAACCAGAACCCCCCCACCCGCAAATCGCTCGTAATTCGGGAAGGACGGTTTGTTCGGCAAATCGGCGGGATCCAACGTTTCCATTTGTTCACCTTCTTGCTGCCGCTCGAGGCTGGTCGACATCTGCGATTCGTCTTCCTTAGCGAGGAGGCTATTGTAAAAGGTTAGCGCCGTTTGATAGTTCCGGGTGATGTCCTTGTACTGCTGCTCGACGGCGGGCGTCATTTTCAGCTTCGCTTGGTAGACGGCAATCTCACGCCGGAGCCTCGCCTGTTGCGTCTCGGCGTCCTGAGTGGCAAGGGCCAGCGAATGCAGCGAAGCTCTCAACTGAATAATCTGGGGGGGCTCGCCTTCTGCGCCAGGAGAAGGATTCATAGCTGCTTTTGCTCCGCCGTTTCTCTCGTCCGTTGCTTGCTGGGCGGCAATCTTAGCGCGCAACGCTGCGATTTGTTGCTTCGCCTCGATGACGTTCGGATACGTGTCTGTGTATTCCGTCTCAAGCGCCGCGAGATTGTCCTGAGCATGGGCCAACTGCTCCTGCAACGTTTGAGGGTTGCCGCCCGATCCAGATGCCTTCCAGGCCGTGAGCTGTTGAGTGAGAAGCGATTCCTGATACGTCTTTGATTCTTGGTAGCCCCTTAAGGTTTCGGACACCGAATTGAGCTGGTCACTCAGCGCCCTCAGTATCTGGACCGTGGACTGTTCCTGGTCGGGCAGAGCGCCGAAATACTGGCGCTGAAAGGCGGCAAGCTGCGCGTCCTGCGTCTCCAGCTTTTTCTTGGCATCGTCTAATTGCCCTTCGATAAAGTTTGCCGTCCCTTGGGCGCGCTCCGTTCCCAGTTGAAGGTTGGCATCGATCAACATGGAAGTAATCTGGCTGCAGACGGCCTGCGCCAGTTGGGGAGTCTCGGCGGTGAATTCGACCCTAAAGCCCGGGACCTGATTATTCTGGTCAGGTGCCGTTCCAGGCTGTTTCGAGAACGCAACGGGCGTAACAATAATCGCATCCCGCATCCGCTCGACGAGTCCTTCCATGGAAACCTGGTTCCAGTCATTTTTGTAAAGCCCATATTGCTCGATGATCGGCTCGAGCCGCGTCCGGCTGAGGATCTGCTCTTCCAGATGGGCCACTCTCGCCGTCAGGTCATTGCTAAAGATCGAAGGAACAATATTCGTCGGAACCTTGGGTTCTTCTATAAGGATCATACTGGTGGATGTGTACTTGGGAGGCAGTTTTCGGGCCACCAAAAGCGCCACGACGGGACCCAAGATAAACGGAATAATAATTAGCCAGCGCCGGCGCCGCAGCACCGTCCAATAATCTTCCAGAGTAAGTTGACGGCCACCCAGCATATCGTCTCCTTTTTTTCGTTCTCGGCGAGTATGAGTTCGAAGCGCCCTCTGTCCTCTAAAGCGCCACCGGGCGGGGCGTGAAAGTGAAACTTATTCCAAAAATTTGATTGGTCAGATCAGTAGCGCAGGCCTGAGTTACACAGGGACCCGAACTCACCGTTTGACGCTGGTATTCGTAGCCGAGGCGGAAGGAGAAATGCCGCCCTAGCGTGCGGTTTAAATCCAAATTCCCGAACCAGTAACCGTAGTGCGGTGGCGTTCCTGAGCTGGCCGACGTGACGAAACCGGAATTTCTCGAATAACCCAAATCAGCGTTCATGATTAATCTTCGGGTCAACGGGCGATTCCAACTCCCGGAAAAGGTAGTTACCTCGCTGCCGTACACCACTCCGGCCCCGCCTGAGGAATACCGCCCCACAAAAATCGATAAGGCGTTTTGGCGCCAGGCGTAACTGAACCCACCGGATCCGCTGAAATAAGTTCGATTAACGCTCGGGCCTGCCGCAGACCGCTGCGTAACCAACTCGGGCCCGCCGTAGGCCTGGAAGGCCAGCCGGCCCGTAATCTTGCGGCCATAGGTGAGGTCCAGCGTCTGGGAATTGAACGAAAGGTGGGAGCCAACATAGCCGAAACTCCCATAGTCATACATCACGCCTATGGTGTCCCGCGCCGTCAACATGTGGTTTAAACCCACAAGACCTACAATCTGGTTTCCGTCGATCAGGCCAGACGACGTGTTGCCGAATTGCAAAGTTCCGTATTCGCCCATGGCTGAGATCGATGTGTGCGCTGTCAGCTCATACTCCGCTTCTGCAATCGCCGCGTTGCTGTAAGCGCCGTAACCTGTCGTTAGAATTGATTCATTGGGCGCAAATGCCGGATTAATCTGGCCCATCCCGGAACCAAAATTCAGGCCTCCGAGTCCCGAGCCGAAACCGCCCAGCACGCCGAGGGCTCCAAATCCGGAACCCGCCTCCGGCAAATAGCTGAACGAATCCCCCAGGGTCAGCATTCCGCGCCGGAACTTAACTGAATCCATGAGGCTAAGCTCCTGGAAATCAGAGTCCTTCGTGAGAGCGGTGTTGTTGTCATAGATGAATCCTCCGCCCACATAACTGAGGCCAAACTCGTTGCGCTCCCCGAGAGCCTTCAAGGTCAGGCCGCCCGTCGGCACAGTCACCGCCTCAAACTGGGTTGTGTATGCGCCCGCAGCTTCGGGATTCGTCTCTGCTACCTCACCTAGGGTTAGAACAGGTTGTAGAAAGCTGTGCATCTCCGGCAGTGACCCCAGGGTGAATAAGTATGCCCCCGCCAGGGGCTGCGTGTCAGGCTGCATCTGGGGTGCTGAGGACCCCTCGGAACCGCCAGTCACGCTTTGTGCCGGCGTTGAGGAGGAACCGCTCTGGGATGCTGAATCATCTTGCGCGTACGCGACTTGGCCCGCGACGAGCGCCAAGAGCGTGAGAACAAGAGCACTTCTTAGGATTCGCACCTTGGTTTATCCCTTTCGTTTCTACAGTCGCGCCCCGTCTCACGGGACGATAATGGTATCGCCAGGCCTCAAATGAATGTTGTCTTTGAGGTCTCTGCCGTTAACTACGGCTTTGTAGTTGAAGGGGAACTTCTCCTGTTTTCCACTAACTGTGCGAAGAATATAAATCTTTTTGGTGTTGGCAAATTGGGAGAAGCCCCCTGCCGCAGAAAGCGCCTGAAGCGCCGTGAGTCCGGGCAGCAATGGAAAGACGCCAGCGTGCAGCACTTCACCGAGAACGTAGTATCTCTGGCTGTTGACCTCTGAAACGACCACCGTCACCACCGGGTCCTTCACATATTGCTTCAGCCGTTGCTTAATTAAATCGGCAAGCTGCATCGCTGTGGACCCTGCCGCTTGTACGTCATTAATCAGAGGAAGAGAGATCTTTCCGTCTGGCCGTACCGGCAATCCCTTGAAGGAGAGGTCTGGTTGCTGCCACACGCTGATATCCAAAACATCAGCCGGCCGGATGATGTAGGCCGGACTCGCCGGAATTACCGCGTTTCCGGGCAGAGATTCCCCTGAAAATGCACCTGAAGCGGCTTTAGATTTAGCGGTCTGCGCCGAGGCTAGAGAGGTGGCCGCCATCAGAGCGATTGAGGACAGGATCACCACGGCACTCACCCGTTTTCCCATTCCTGATTCTCTGGAAACGCCTTTCATGGGGTATGTTCCTCCAAACGGATTTGCTTTAACTTGTAGAGCAAGGCCTTGTAACTGATCCGCAACTCCTCGGCGGCGCGTTTGCGGTTCCATCTGGTTTGCGACAGGGTTTTCAAAATGAGCTCGCGCTCGGCGCGGCGTGAGGCGGCGCGGGCCGCCTGCTTCAAAGAATACAAAGCAGGCTCCGGCTCACAACCGGCTGCCTTCCGGGGAGTCTCAATCAAGTCTTTCCACGCCAAGCCCCCATCCCCTACAGCGACAGCGCGCTTGACGGCATTCTCCAACTCGCGGACGTTACCTGGCCACGAATAATCGTTTAGCACCTGGACCAGGGCAGGGCTGAGATCGGGACGCGGACGCTCGAAAACCCTGGAATACTTGTCCAGAAAGAAATCGGCCAGAGGAACGATATCCTCTCTCCTCTGGCGCAACGGGGGCAACCGCAAACAGACACCGCTGAGGCGATAGAAGAGATCGCGCCGGAATTGCCCGGTTCGCATAATCTGCTCCAAGTCCTGGCACGTTGTTGAAACCACATAAAGCCCTGGCTGAGAAGGGCTTGCACCGAAATCGATTCCAGAAAATGACTCGAGCAGCCTGGCTTGGCAAGGAAGGTCCAAGTCGGCCACCTCGTCAAGAAGAAGAGTACCTGGAATTGCATGCCCGTTCCTGCCTCTCTTTATCGGCAGCAGCCGGCCGAAATCTTCTGGGCTCAAGCTGGAGCAGCGCACCTTAACCAACGGTCCATCCCGGTGCTTCGAAGCCTGGTGAATTGCCAGGGCAACAACCTCTTTGCCGGTGCCAGTTTCCCCGGATATTAAGACTGGAATATCCGTGGCGGCTATCTCGGCAATTACCGCCTCGATAGCCTTAACGGCTGAACTGACGCAAGGCGAAAGGAGAACAGCCGGCCGAGCTTCCCCGCTGGCTACTATGACATCGTCTTTTTCCTTTACGTTCTTGAGCGACATCTGTCCGTCCTCGACCACCCGATTACCCGGCTGCACGCAGAAGTCCAATCCCACCGGCAGCTTGCCCGAGGCCGTTTTTATTGTTAATACATGGCCTTCTAATAAGATGCACCATCATGATAGCACTTCGGATGAAAAGCTAGCTTCAAGTGCGTCTCTGAAGTTCCCAAAAGTGGTAAAATTTTACCTTATCAGCTCCCTCGTCCGGTTGGCTCGTGGTCAGCCAATGAGGCCCGATAGGTCTCGTTGGAGGAGCAGATTTTGGCGCCCAGCAAAGATGGCGGTTAGCTTTCTCTTAGCGATTCCTTTGCGCCATTCGTGCTAATGTACGCGAATGGGGGGCTTGCGGATAGGGCGGCGCCTAATTGGAAACGGAATTGCCCCAACCGTACCTGCACTATGAACAGAGTTGCCGAGGCAGGTATGGCTGAGGCTGCCGCTGATTTGCGCACGTGCCTCGGCCCGGCGCGTCGAGGGCGGCACGGCGTCATTGTTTTCCGGAAGAATGCAGGGCCGCACGACGTGGCTTTGAAAGCAGCCCATGAGTGAATTTCAACACCTGGATCTCTTGGATCAGGCACGGCCTGAAGCCTACGAATTGCGTAAATGGTTGTGGCCCGGGTTGGCATTGGCGGTGGTCCTCACCGTCCTTTACTGGCATATCCTTCATCGCCTGGTCGAGCAATGGTGGAACGATCCGAATTTCTCACATGGCTTCTTTGTCCCTGCCTTTTCAGCCTTTTTGATTTGGAAAGACCGCCATCGGCTCGCTGAACTGCAGCCGGAGCCCTCGTGGACGGGTCTGGCCGTAATGATCTTTGGCGTGGGCACCTTAATTCTAGGTGTATTCGGAGCGGAACTCTTTCTTTCCCGCTCCTCTCTCCTCTTTATTCTTGCCGGAGTGGTGATCTATTTCCAGGGATGGAAATATTTCCGGGCAGTTTTCTTTCCGTGGATTTTCTTGTTCTTCATGATTCCACCTCCCGATCTGATCCTGAATCGCGTCACCATTCCGCTGCAGTTTACCGCATCGGATGTGGCCACCTGGTTTCTGCGCCTCGTGGGGGTGCCGGTTCTGCAAAATGGCAACGTGATTCAGTTGCCGAACATGGCTCTTGACGTTGTGGAGGCTTGCAGCGGTATCCGGTCGTTGATTTCTCTGGGAGTTTTAGCGATCATTTACGGGTATCTGCTAGAGCCCCGGATTACGATAAGGATCTTGCTGGCGGCAGCGTCGGTTCCGATCGCAGTTCTGGCGAACGGTCTGCGCATTATGGGAACGGGGATTACGGGCCTTTACTGGGATCCGAACAAGGCGCAAGGATTTTTCCACGAGTTCTCGGGCTGGGTGATTTTTGTTGTGTCTCTCATCACCCTGTACGTGATTCACAAAATCCTGCGCAACGTTTTCCGCCTTTTCGGGAGAGCCGGAGCATGACCGCCTCAAGGCATCGCTGGGTACGAGGTCTTTGGCCCGTCCTGTTGCTTACGGCCGCAGCTTTTTTCATTCATGGCCATTCGCGGTCTGAGGTATTGCCTTCCCACGAGGCGCTCCGTGGCTTTCCGAACCAAGTCGGCGGCTGGAGCGGCATCCCGGTGATCATTCCGCAGGAAGACCTGAACGTCCTTGGGCCCGGCCATTTTCTTGAAAGACAGTATAGCGATCCGGGAGACCCGGTGATCGACCTATTCATTGCTTATTTCCCGAAGCAAACAACGGGAGACACCATCCACTCGCCCAAGCACTGTTTGCCCGGATCTGGCTGGACTCCGTTCTATTCCAAAATCATCCATGTACCCTGGAGACGCGGGAAAACGCTCAACGCGAATTTTTACGCGCTGGAATTAGGGTCCGACCGGGAAGTGGTGATTTACTGGTTTCAGGCGCACGGACGCACCGTGGCTAGCGAGTACTGGGCGAAATTCTATCTGGTCGCTGACTCGCTAAGGATGAACCGCACCGACGGCGCCCTGGTTCGCGTTATAACACCTTTGGGAGGCGGGGAAACCCTCGCTAGCGGCGAGGATCGAGCCCTTTCATTCACAAAGATGATTCTGCCCATTTTGGGGAATTACATTCCGCGGTAGGATGCCAGTACACCCTTTGGGAAGGAGTAACCCAACAATGCAAAATCGAAGCCGGCTTAGCCTTTTTTTCATCCTCGCGACGCTGGCAGGTCTCGTTGTGGCGTGCACTCGGGACCCGAATGTGCGGAAACAGGAATTCTTCCAGAGTGGCACTCGCTTCTATGCAAAGGGTGAATACCGGGAAGCGTTGATCCAGTTTGCCAATGCTGTCCGCATCGATCCCAAATTCGAGCAGGCGCACTATGAACTTGCGCAGTGCGATATGAAAATGGGTCAGTGGAGGGCCGCCTATGAGGAACTCAGCCGGGCCGTTCAACTGCAGCCTGCAGACCTGAAGGCTCAGACCGATCTCGGCGGGCTGTATCTGTTGGCGAGGCAATTCAAGAAGGCGCAGGCGCAAGCTCAATTGGTCTTGGCGAAGGACCCGAAGAATATTGACGCGATGACTCTGATGGCGAATAGCGAGGCCGCATTGTCCGATATTGACGGGTCACTCAGCGAGATGCAGCGCGCCGTCCAGGCTGACCCGGCGCGAGGGCAAAGCTATATGGATCTGGGCATCCTCCAACTCGATGCCAAGCAGGTAAATGGGGCGGAAGAAAGCTTCAAGAAGGCAGTCGAGCTCGATCCCAAGTCGGTCCCAGCTATAATGGCGCTCGGCAGGTTCTACGTTCAGGAACGCCGCTGGAGCGAAGCTGAGCAGGAATTCCAACGTGGCATGAGCGTCGCGCCTAAAAATCCCGCTCCGCGCAGCGCCCTCGCTGCCGCTTATGCCTATCAGGGAAACCTGTCCCAGGCAGAGCAGGTGCTCGAAGACGCTAAAAAGGCTATGCCGGACGACCCCAACGCCTATCGTATGCTCGCCCTCTTCTACCTGAGTACTGGGCAAGCGGATAAGGCGCTCGCCGAATTCTCTTCGCTTGCGAAGGATCACCCCAAAGACATCGTAGTCCTGCGAAGCTATGCTCAACTGTTGATCCAGCGTAACCGCGTTGACGAGGCGGCCAAAGTAGATGGGGAAATACTTAAGCAGGACCCAAAGGATTCCGGCGGTCTGGTTCTGGAAGCCGAATTGGACGAGGCGCATCAGAACTCCGGCTCGGCCATTACAACGCTCCAGGGTCTCCTGCAGGGCGATCCCGATAACGCGACTGCCCACTATTTTCTAGGGGTGGCGTTTGCGATGTCCGGACAAAGTGATCGCGCCGAAGGCGAGTGGCGGCAGGCCGTCCGCCTGCAACCCACGATGGTGGATGCGCAGCGCCAGTTGGCGAAAGTCGCTGTCCAGAAGAATGATGCGGATTTGCTCGCCCAAAGTGCCGCTCAACTGATCCGGCTCGAACCAAGCTCGCCCGAGGGGTACGTCTATCAGGCGCAGGCCGAGCTCGGCCGCAAGGAGGTGGCCGCGGCAGAGACCGATTTGAAGAAGGCCATTCAGGCAGCTCCCAGAAGCTCCCTGGGTTACACGGCGCTCGGCAGGCTGCGCCAGGCACAAAAGAAAGATGCTGAAGCCCAGAAGCTCTATGAGCAAGCAATCAAACTGAATCCCAACGACGCAGGAGCCCTTGAGGGCATCGTCTCCCTAGACCTCGCCGCCAATAAAACGGAGCTGGCACTGCAGGATGTCCAGGGACAAATTGCCAAGGCACCCAACAATGGCGCCTATTACGTCATGCTGGCCCAACTCTACTTTCGGAACCATAACGTGGCGCAAGGTGAAGACGCGGCGGAGAAGGCAGTCCAGCTCAATAAACAGAACATAGCAGCCTACCTCTTGCTCGGCGAAGCTCAGACCGCGCAAGGGTCGAGCGCGAGCGCCGCTGCTACGTATCAACAGGCCATCCAGGCAAACCCGAAGAACTATATCCCTTATTTCTATCTTGCCGAAGCTGAAGACACTCTGGGGAACTGGCAAAAGGCCCAGACCCTCTATCAGCAGGTGCTTCAACTCCAACCCGATTGGGGTCCCGCTCAAAACAACCTGGCCTACTTGTTGATCGAACATAAGCAGGACCTCAACGTCGCGCTCTCGTTAGCTCAGTCCGCGCGCCGTGCCATGCCCCAGGCAGCCGGAACAGCAGATACTCTGGGCTGCGCGTATTACCAAAAAGGGCTCTATCAACTCGCTCTCGACACGCTCCAGGAGGCGGCGAAGGAAGGACCTAAAGATCCCACCATTCATTACCATCTGGCTCTTGCCTACCAGCAGGTCGGAGACCGGCAACTCGCCAAGACTGAGTTTGAACGGACTCTCACGCTCGATCCTAATTTCAAGGATGCCAGCCAGGTGCGCCAGGCGTTGGCGCAACTCAGCAAGAGCTGAGGCGAGGAAAATCAGAATTCTGCCCTATTTAAGTGTCGTCATTCCCGCTTACAACGAAGCGTCCCGGCTGCCAAAATCGCTGGCGAGAATCCGGCAGCACTTCGCTGCCAAGCCTTTTGCCACAGAACTGATCGCAGTAGACGACGGTTCACAGGACGCAACCGCCATCATCCTCAATGAGGCGGCATCCTCGTGGCCGCAAATACGTATCCTGCGCAACCCCGTGAACCGCGGCAAAGGTTTCAGCGTCCGGCGCGGAGTGCTGGAATGCCAAGGCCAATTTGCGCTGTTCGCGGATGCCGATCTCTCAGCGCCCATTGAAGAGTCGGATCGTCTGCTCGCATTGATCGAGTCTGAAGCGGCGGATGCCGTGATTGGCTCTCGCGCCGTCGACCGGAAGCGGATTGGCATTCACCAACCCCGGATTCGCGAATGGGGAGGAATTGGGTTTAATTTCTGGGTGCGTTTTTTCACCGGGCTCAAAATTCGCGACACTCAATGCGGCCTGAAGTTATTCCGGGTGGAAACGACGCGAAATGCGTTTGACGCCCAGCGAATTATGGGTTTTGGATTCGATCCGGAAGTCCTGTTCCTGATTGCGCGATCGGGAGGCAAAATTGTCGAGACCCCGGTCCGCTGGAATAACGATCCGGCAACCAAAGTCCGGCTATTGCGGGATTCCACACGGATGTTGGGCTCTTTGGCGGCGTTGCGCTGGCGAGCCTGGACAGGTAAGTATCCCGGATCGAACCTCTCCGGCTGAGCCGCGCGGCAGGTACAGAAACCGGCAGCTATCGTTCGCTGGGTACGACCGGCAGTTCCTGGCTCTTATATTGCAGTTGATAGAGCTTGAAGTAAATTCCCAGCTTTTCCATGAGCTCGCGATGAGTTCCCACTTCGCGGATGCGCCCTTTGTGCATCACCACGATTTTGCTCGCGTTCTGGATGGTGGAAAGCCGGTGAGCGATCACCAGCGAAGTACGTCCGTGGAGCAGCCGGCGCAGGGCGTCCCGGATAAGATACTCCGTCTCCGAGTCTACGCTCGATGTCGCTTCGTCCAAAATGAGGATTTTGGGATCGTGGGCCAGCGCTCTCGCAAATGAAAGAAGCTGCTTTTGTCCTCCGGAGAGCGTCACGCCGCGTTCCCGGACCGGCTCGTCGAACCCTCCGGGCAGTCGCTCGATGAAATTCAGGATGTTCACGCTGCGCGCGGCTTCCCGCACCGCCTGATCTGTGATCCACTCGCTCCCCATGCGGATATTGCTTCGAATGGTTCCGGAAAACAAAAAAGGGTCCTGCAAGACCATCCCGAAATTCTTTCGCAAGTCGCGCAGGCGGAGCTGCCGGACGTCCCGGCCATCAAGCAGCACTTGTCCCTCGAGCACGTCGTAGAACCGGAGAAGGAGGTTCGTGAGCGTTGTCTTTCCGGCGCCTGTATGGCCAACCACGGCGACAGTCTCTCCCGGTTCAATGCTTAACGACACGCCTTCGGTCACCAGATGCCGGTCTTGATAGGCAAAGCTGACGTTCCGGAATTCCACGCGGCCTTCCAGATCTCGGAGCGGCTCCGGACGAGCTGGATCCTCTATCGTGACGGGCGTGTCGAGCACCTTGAAGATGCGCTCGGAGCTTGCCATCGCCGCCTGCAGGATGTTGTACTTGTCGCTCAGGTCCTGAATCGGGCGGAAGAAGCGCTGAGAATACTGGATAAAGGCCATCGCTGTGCCGATGGTCACGGCGCCGTGAAGGCTCATCAATCCGCCTTTGTAAATGATGATGGCAATTGCCACCATGCCCAAAAGTTCCACCGTGGGGTAAAACAGCCCGTAGGCCATGATGGAATCCTTGTAAGCCTTCATGTAGTTTCCGTTGATCCCTTCGAACTCCTCGAAGCTGCGCTCTTCCCGGTTAAACAGTTGTAGCGTAGCCATGCCCGTAAGGCGTTCCTGGAGGTAGGCGTTGATGCGCGCGATGGCAATGCGGATGCGGCGGTAGGATTCGCGCACCGCCCGACGGAAAGCCATGGTAGCCAGAACGATAAAAGGCAGGACGGCGAAGGTGAGCAAGGCCAGCTTCCAACTCACATCCAGCATGACCACCAGAATACTCAGCAGGGTGAAAAAATCGCCAAAAATAGCGACCACGCCCGAGGAGAACAGGTCGTTGAGTACGTCAACGTCCGTCGTCACGCGCGTAACCAGCCGTCCCACGGGATTACGATCGTAGTAGCTCAACTGCAGGCGCTGGAGATGGGCAAAGATCTCGTTGCGTAGATCGTACATCACCTTCTGCCCGATCAGTTGCATGGCGAAATCCTGGCCGAACTCGAAAAAGAAGGAGAGCAGAACGCAGGGCAGAAGCAATAGAAAAGCGATCTCGACAACTCCGGTGAGCGGATGGGGGCTGAGAAGCCTTGACAGGAAATGCGGCAATTGGCGGCGGCTGGCGGGGTCGAGGTAGCGATCGACTTCGAGCTTCAACAAATATGGAGGGACAGCCTGCAGGATGCCATAAAATAAAATGGCGATGAAAGCCACAGCGACCACGCCGCGATAAGGACGCAGGTAGCGCAGCAGGCGCCACATCAGCCTCGAGTCATACGCCTTGCCGAGAATTTCTTCTTCGTGAAAGGATTCGGGCATAAGTAGCGATTAGCAGCCAGCTATCAGCAGGAGGGCGCAGACTTCCTGCTTTTGCAAATTTTTTCGTAAAGTTGTTGGTACCTGAGCTCAGCGAAGAATCTCCGTATTCTGTATAAATGCAGGGACTCTTCGCTCGCTGCGCTCGCTCAGAATGACAGTCTCCGTTGGTTGCGGCCGTGAGGCTGCGCTGCACTACTCGCTCGCTTGCCACTCATCACTCATCACTCGTCACTCGACAGTCACGCTTCTCTCTCCAGCTCTTCCTCGATCAACTGGCGGTTATACAGCTCGGCATAAAGGCCTCGAAGCGCCACCAACTCATCATGGCCGCCGCGCTCGGCAATTTCGCCCTCGTTCAACACCACAATTTCGTCTGCGTTGCGGATGGTGGAAATCCGGTGGGAAATCATCAGGGTAGTCCGTCCGGACATAACGCGAGCGAGGTGAGAAAGAATCTCCTCCTCCGTGCCGGTATCCACGCTCGAAAGCGCGTCGTCGAGGATCAAGATTCGCGGATTGCGAATCACCGCCCTCGAGATGGCGGCCCGCTGCTTCTGGCCTCCGGAGAGCGTGAGGCCCCGCTCGCCGACCATCGTTTCAAAGGATTTCGGAAATCCCCGGACTTCGGGGAGAATGTTCGAAATCCGGGCTGCCTCCTCAACGTCACCATCGGAAGCTGACGGAATCCCAAACTTGATGTTCTCGCGGACCGTATCGCTGAAGAGAAACGTCTCTTGCGGCACAAACCCGATATGGGACCGCAAGGTTTTCAGCGGAATCTCGCGGACCGGCACGCCGTCGATGAGGAGCGCGCCCGGCGGAGCTTCATAGAGCCGCGGAATCAGGCTGACGAGCGTTGTCTTGCCCGCGCCTGTCGCACCGACAATGGCCACGGACTTTCCGGCCGGAATTTGTAAGTTGATGTTCTTCAGCACCGGGCTGCCGTTGTAGCTGAAGCTCAGGTTTCGAAATTCAATCTCACCCCTCAGCGTGCGAATGGGATTGAGGGGCACGTGGCGGTCATCAATATCGGGCGCGGCGGCGAAAATAGCCCAGAGCCGCTCCTGCGACGCCAACCCGCGCTGCACGAGGTTCGTGACATATCCGAGCGCGATCATTGGCCAGATGAGATAGGTGAGATAAACATTGAACGCCATGAACGTGCCAAGCGTAATTCTTCCGGAAAGGACATGCCAGCCGCCGACCGCCAGGATCAGCAGAAAGGAAAAGCCAAACAGCAAGGCGAGCATCGGCCAGAGAATACTGGTAATCCAGATGATTCCCTTGTTTTTTTCCACATACTCCTGGTTCATGCTGGCAAAAAGCGACATCTCCGCTTCTTCCTGGCAGAAGGCGCGGACCACGCGAACACCAGCCAAATTCTCCCGGACGCGCTCGGTAATCTCGGAATACATCGCCTGAATTTTCTCAAACCGGTCGTGAATTTGCTGGCCGAAATACTTCACCGCCGCTGAGACCAACGGCATCGGAGCGATCGCAACGAGTGTAAGCTCCCAGTCCAGGTGGATCATGAAAGCGAGGCAGGCAATCCCCACGACAATCGTGGTGGCGGAATACATGATGCCGGGCCCTATCAGGTTGCGGACGGCGCTGAGGTCGTTCGTCAGCTTCGACATAAGCTCGCCCGTGCGCGTCTCATTGTAGTAGCGCTGCGAGAGGCGCATCAGGTGTGCGAAGAGGTCATTGCGGAGGTCATACTCAACATCACGGGAGATGCCGATCAGAATCCAGCGCATCCAGAATTGGAAGATCGCTTTGATTAGAGCAACGCCAAGGATGAGGCCTGCGAAAAAAAGGAGCTCGCTGCCGTGGATTCCGCGCTGCATGCCATCGATTCCGGCTTTGATGATCAGGGGAATTATTACGCCGGCAGCTTGCGTGACAATCAGGGCGAAGAATCCTGCCACGTATCGCTTTTGGTAGCGCGCCAAATAGGGTCTCAGGGGACGAAGGCGTTGGAGCATAGCGGGTTTCCGGCGCGGAGTGGCAGGCCAGCTTCTTGAGTCGCTTCCAATTATAACGAACGTTGGAAAAGGCCTGCAATTGACATGGCGTTCGCTGCACTTCTATATTGGCTTCGATACCATGTCTGGCCGCATATTTACGGTTCCGAACCAGATCACCCTTCTGAGGCTGGTCTTCGTACCGTTCTTCGCCATCTTCACCGTTGAAGGCCGTTTTGATTATGCGCTGGCGCTTGCGGTGTTAGCTGCTGCTTCGGATTTCGTAGACGGCTGGGTGGCGCGGCGTTTCAAGCAGCAGTCGGCGCTTGGGGTGGCGCTCGATCCGGTTGCCGACAAAGTGCTGATGGGAGCGGCGTACATTGTTTTGTCCTGGGGCGGCCTTTTGCCCTGGTGGCTTACAGCTTTGGTGTTGATTCGGGACGGCGGAATTCTTGGCGGCGCCTTGCTCGCCATGTTGGTCTCCGGCTACCGGCCCTTGCCTCCCACACCGGCGGGAAAAGCATCGACCTGCGGCCAGTTGGCTGCCGTCCTCGCCGTGGTCGGGTACAGGGCTCGCTTTCCCTTCATCGACCCCGTTCTCGTCAGAGCCTGCATTTACCTCGCCGGAGCTTTGACGATTATCTCAGGTATTCATTACCTAGTGGTGAGCCGGCAGCGTCTGGTTCGCCGGCCACGCAATCAGCTTCTTTAGGCGCAAGGCGGACGCTACGGTCACGTTATCTCAACGAGGGTAGGGCAAGCCCTACCCCTACGCTGCTTACCACAGATGCGATCCTTTGTTTTCAATCCCTTGCTGGGTTCCCCCGGGTTTTCGGTCAGGTTATATCTTGCTCATTTCGAAGTAGATATCTGTTAATGGAGGCAACGCTCAGGGTCGTTCTTGGGTTTGCTCGTCGTTAGATTTTTATAATGTGACGTGTTTTCAATCACTTGTCAGGTTCGGTCGTCAAAAAATAAACAATCTTTTAGCGTTGGTCAATTCTCTCGGCCAGGAGGAGATAATCCCTCAGTTTTGCGCGCGTAGCGCCGGGCTTCAGCCCGGCATCTGGCCAAATGCCGACCTGAAGGTGCGCGCTACAAATTCCTTTCCACCGGCGACACTCGTACCATAGGCCAATTAGCCTAGCAGGTTCAATTGAGACGGTTGGAGCGAATGGGACGAGCGAGACAATTTTTTTCAGAGCGAGCGGGGCAAGCAGTCAGCTATCAGCGGTCATTTCCGCGAGCGTTTAGTCGCGGCCTCATTCAAGCGGCGTGACGCAGGCATAAACGGCATGTCTGCGCCACCCATCGGTTTTTTTAGGCTACCCTGCGTGCTCTTTGTGTGCAAGCTTTAGCTTTCGTTCTCTGGCCCGGTAGCTTCCGTAGTACGCATAGAACATCGCATAAACGGCGCCCGGCAGGGGAACGCGAGAATCCAAAAGAGGTCTTAGCGGGGCAAGCAGAGGAACAACAAGCCGCGCCAGCGTATATTGCAGGCGATACTTCCAGGAATTTCTCCGGCGCGCGTCATTAGCCAAATATTCTTTACCCGCTTCAGTCCTTTCAAAAATCTTGAGGCTCGGGGTCGTCGCCAGCGTCCAACCGCGGCGGCACATAGCATCGAACGTCACGCGCTTGTAGTGATATCCGACGCAACGGGGGTTGTAGAGCATCCGAAGCCCCTTCTTAGCGAGCCGGTAGCATAGCTCGATATCCTCATACCCGTAGTGGCGAAACCTCTCGTCGAATAACCCGTTGCTTTGAAGAAATGACCGCTTAAGGCTAGTATTTAACAGGAGACCAGCCGGCCAGTACACTTCCTGTCCGTCTGGATGGAGGCCGTTCAGGCCCCACCATTTCATGACAGGTCTGGGATTCACCTCCGGCGACCAAGGCACAGCGCCCACCACCGCAATTTTAGGATCAGGATGTTTGTCGTGCCAAGAGAGGTGCTCTTCGACCATATTCGGCGCCGGGATGACATCATCATCACCCAAAAGAACGAGGTCTCCGCTTGCCTCCCGGATTCCATAGTTCCTGGCAGAAGCCTGCCCCCTATTTTCCTGCCTAAGATAGCGCACTAGCGTGGAAGACTGTCGCGCGCATTCGGAAACCAGGGACCCGGTCCCGTCCGTCGATCCATCATCAACAACCAGGATCTCAACGAGTTGCTGCTGGCGGGTCTGGTGCTTATAAGCTTCGAGCGTTTTCGCGAGAATCGGCGCGCGGTTATACGTCGGAATGATTACGCTTAGCCTGGCTTGCGGCATAACGGTCTGGGACTCCTAAATGGGGACTTCGAGCTCCTGCTCCTCGATACGGCCCGAAAATCAGCAATGCAAGATTTCTGACAGGACTTTATTCCATTGCGAGTTAATCGATTCTGGCCGCAGATCTCTGACGCGGAGAAGCCCCTGCTCTCTGTAATGATCGCGCAAGGCTGAGTTGGTGAGAAGGCTTTGAATAGCTTGAGCCAAGCCTTCCAGGTCGGCGGGTGGCGCCATCAGGCCACATCGCCCGTTGTCCAGAACCTCCCTGTTGCCCGGCGAGCTATCCACGGCTACGACTGGCAGGCCGCATGCCATTGCCTCGATGAGCACCATGGGAAAACTTTCTCCTCCGTAAGAAGACAGGACGTAAATCGTCGCCCGCCGCATATACGCAAGGATGTTTGAGACGTATCCCGGCATACAAACAGTGTGCTCTACCCCGAGCCGCTTCATTAAGCTTTCAAGCTCTTGCCGAAGAGGGCCCTCCCCCAGAATGATCAGCCGCGACCGGATGCCGCTGCCTAGCAGCTTAGCGTGAGCCTGGATCAGAACGTCAAATCCCTTCCGGTGTTCGAGCTTCCCTGCCGCCAGAATCACAGGCAAACCGTCGTCTGGCCATAAGGTGGGCGCCGGTTCAGAAGGGGACACCGCCGGGTAGGAACTGGGATCAAAGGCGTTTAGTATCACAGACCATCCTTGGGGCGGTTTATCTATGCCCAGCCAGCGTCGCATGTCCTCCAATCCGCTTTGAGAGACGAAAATAAGCGACTTGGTCCTGCGATATAGCAGCTTCGAAATGCCCGCAAGCTGCCTTGCGGGTCCCTTGAAAACCCAGCTTGGCTCGCACTGTACGATGCCGAGAAAGGATTTCCTTAATAGCATCGCCGTGAGGAAGGGCAGAACCGTGGCAATGCCTTCGACCGTTCCCACAATTAAATCCTGCGAAGCGCAGGCCCGGATCATCTTCCAAATCGCGCTGAAAGGCTGCCGGTGAAGCGAACCCCGGCTGACAAACGCCGAGACCCTCACTCCCTCCAAAAGCCCCTCGCAGCCATTTCTATCCCCTCGCAGCACCAACAAACCCGGATCAAATTTGGTCTTATCGAGTCCCCTCATGAGGTTGAGCGTGACCCTCTCGGAGCCGCTGCCCGGCAGCCAATAGATTACAAACAACACCTTTTTGGGCACTGAATGTCATACCTCGCGCCACGCGGATTACAAAATTAGGACAGTCCAATTTTAAACCCTTCTACCAGAGGATGCATCGAAGGACAACTCGGGATGCGCGACGCGGCAGCAGGGGAGGGCCTTCGTGGCCCTTTTGAACCTTGGAAGCACTACAAAGGTGAGCCCTGCCATCGTACAAGTGTGGTTGCTGATTGCCGATAACAGATGCTACGGCGGGTGTTTGGCCCTCGGCTTCTGGCGCCTATGCCCCCGGCCTCAGCGGCAACTGGTGGCGTGATTACTACCGGCAACCAAAGTGGCGCCGGTCTCGCTTGGCGGTACCGGCCGGGACGGCGGCGCTACGCCCCGAAAATGGGGGGATTACGAAGGGCGGAATAATTCGTTTGCTCCGAGCCTGGCGCTATTCTAAAATCAAGGCAGTTTCGGCTCTACAGTGGGAATTCGCGCATCGGGTTCGCTGCGGAAAGGACTTTGTCATGCGTGGAAGAATAGTGGCGTGTCTGTTTCAGCGAGCATTGGTTCCGCTGACGATTGCTGCGGCGGCAGCGCTCGCCCTGGGTTATCCGGTGTTGGCAGGCTGCCCGGCAATTCAGGTGACTCAGGGAATCCAAGGGTATCCGCAACCGCACTCTGAATCCGCGCTTCCGGGTTCGCCGGGAATGCCGCCTGTTTCGATAACCAGCACCACCCCCGGGATCAATCCGCCTCTGAGTCACAAGCAGACAGACATGCTCCTGAAGCAGAGTTTTAAGACAACCAAGGAGGATGTTGCAAAGCTCTCCAAACTGGTGCAGGCGCTACAGAAGCAGGTGGATAAGTCCAATGCCAACGTTTTGTCCCTCTCGATCATCAAGCAGGCCACGAACATCGAAAAGCTGGCCCGAAAGATCAAGAACGAATCAAGAATGTATTGAGCGCGATGAAAGTTAGAATTGCCCCGGCGCGGCGAGATCAGGCGATTTTTTGCGGGATCGAGGAGGGATCGCATCCAGAACCGGGCTGGGCAGGTTGAAGCGCGCCTTCTATGCTCCGATAGATGCCTTCTACCGGAAGCACAGCATAGTAAAAATAGAAAAGCCTGTAAATCACAGCCGGTAGCGGAATCGGCGAGTCGAAGAGAAGTCTCAGCGGTGCGAGCACGGGAACCACGACCCTGGCAAGCAGCCGCTTGAGCCGGTATTGCCGCGAAGCCTTTCGCTTTGGCTCCTGCTCAAGATAAAGCCTGCCCGCTTCCGTGGAAGAGGCGACCTTAGTTGAAGCTACAGACTTCAGCGGTATCTGGCATAAGTCAGCGAATGCCACGTGCTTGTAGTGGAACCCTATGGCGTTGACGTTGTGAACCATCACCATGCCCTTTTGCATGAGGCGGTACCCAAGCTCCCAGTCCTCCCAACCCCATGTTCGGAATGCTTCATCAAATAAGCCGTTCTCCAGCAGAAATGCGGCTTTGACGCTTGTGTTATTGAAGTAGCAGTACGAAGACGATATGGGCTGTCCATGCTCCATCCGATCATAGGCAAACTGCGGTCCTCGACGTATCGACCATCGCATCAGCGGTGTGGCGTGAACTTCAGGCGACCAGGGAAGATATCCCATCAAGGCGAAGTTCGCGCCAGGGTGCTGGCGGTGCCAGGCGATATGTTCCTCGACCAGATTCGGCGTTGGAACGGCGTCATCGTCTGTGAAGAGGACAATAGCCCCCGTTGCTTTCCGAATTCCATAATTCCTGGCCGCCGCCAGACCTTTGTTTTCCTGTCTCAGATAACGAATCGGGATGGAGGAAGTCTCTGCAATTTCGGACACAACTTCGGAGGTTCCGTCTGTCGAGCCGTCGTCCACAATGAGGATTTCCAGGATTTCCTCGAGCGCGGTTTGGCGGAGGTAGGCTTCCAGCGCCTTCCTTAAAACGGCGCTGCGATTATGGGTGGGAATGATAACGCTTAATCTTGCAGGAGCTGGCATTGCCCTAGCCCTCCACACCGGACCGGGGAGCATCGCCCGTCCACGTTCTCTCTGAAGCGACCGCCGGGCCGTCCAACACCAAGAGCTGACTTTGATTTTTCGTCGCGACGTTTGGAACGGATACGGATGCTCGACCGCGCGAGAGTCCCTTGGTCAAGGCTGCGGTGAGACGCGTGGCCGCAAACCTAGCGCCGAACACAAACCGCAGGAGCGGCCCGAAGCTGTTCGCGGCGGCAAGTCCGGCAAAATAAAGCCCCGGAACAGATGATTGGAAAGCAGACGAAAGCAGCGGAGTGCCCTCGACCCTTGCGAGCTTCGAACGAATCTCGCTGCTGAGGAATTTCAGTCGTTCCAGGTCGACTCGATACCCGGTTGCCGCTATAACATGCTCGATCAAAACTTCGGAATCGCTGCCGTCCGCTCCGCGCGAACGCAGCCGCACGCAACCCTCGTGAATTTCAGCGTGCTCCAGCGAGTGGCCGAGTATGAGCGGCACTCGCCCAATCACTTTGTCTTTAGCAAACCAGCCGCCCGATGGGCCCAGGTGGGTTCGGACGGTCTGCAGCCTGTATTGTTCTGGCAGGTAGTGGAACACTGTCGGCCAGTCGCAAAAGAGGCGCGATCTCACGCCGAGGCCAAGCCCCGACTGAGGGTATCTAATGCGCTCCCACAGAGGACGGGGAAACGTGGTGGCTCTGGTGTGAAACCGCAGTGACTTCTGACGAGCAACCAATTGCACCTCCGCCCCGGCCTCGTGAAGCAATCCCGCCAGGTCGATGGCAGAAGATCCGCCGCCGACCACGGCAACGCGGCGACCCTTAAATGGCTTAAGGTCGTGATGATTCCAACTGTGCGAAACAAATTGCGAAGGCAACTGTGCAAGGTTCGGGGGGACGTAAGCGAAGTGCGTGATGCCAACCGCAAGGACGACTCTGTGAGCTAGCAGGATTTCCCCGTCATCAAGGCGCAGCACGAATCCCTCGACCGAACGGTCAATGCCGACGGCAAGCTTGCCTTCGAGCTCCGGTATCAGGCGCTTCTGAAACGCTGCGCCGTACGCCACAAAAGTCTCGAGGCTAATCGGAAATCCCTTATCCTCGTATTCGATCTCATTTTGGACGGAGAAATCCCTTAGCGTGAAATCATTATCCGGATCAGAGATGTTCGACGCGAAGCCGTCGGACTTGAGGAGCATGCCCTTGGGCATGTGAGCCTGCCAGCTATCCATCAGACGACCGAAAATGCGGAACCGGACACCCTTACGCTTAAGATGTGCCGCCAATGAAAGGCCATAGGGTCCCGCTCCGAGAATCGCGACATCGATCATAACGTGACAAAACTCCCTTCATTTTTTGGGTAGGGGCGCTAGAGGCCGCAGGGCGAGTGGTGCTCGCCGTCAGCGGCGCCCTTACCTGCGCCCCTGGAGTTTCTGCATTTTTCAGATCACCGCGGCGCCTCGCCAACCCGCAGGCGTTCTTACCGGTAACCGGCGGGGCCGAATTCTTGCGAGACGAGTATGTACGCTCGATGGACTCGCTGGTAAGCAGACGGTCTGTCGTTCTTGGCTCGATTGCTTATGGCCAGTAGAGACGGCCTGCTACGAGAACCTGCACCCTCTTCTTCTTACGAGAATAAAAAGGACTCCAGCTCCTAGTCTTGCGGACACAAGCGCGAATCAGGTCCGGCTCCCCCCAGGGAACATCGTGATAGGCGGATTCCAGGTACGGACTCTTTGGACTCCTGAGCCACTCTTGCGGGAATAGCGCGATCGTCTTCTGATCCGTAACGCTCGTGGAGGTCTTGAGTGCGGTTCCAGTCAAAACCGCATACAGGGCGGCCGGAAGATCGCGTCCCGGTCCCAGCGCTAAGTGTGCCACTTGCGTGACGCGGGGATTCATTTCGAGAAGATAGGCATCGCCGGTTCGCTCCTCGATGACAAAATCGAAACCGCAAAACCCGGAAATCCCCAAACGGCGAACGATCTTTCCCGCGGCCGCTGACATTTCAGAATTTTCAATAAGCCGCACAACGGTTGCCGGCCCGTGACGATGCTTTTCTTGAAGGACTTCAAAATGCAGCTCGCCCAACACCTCGCCTTTCCAGCAGGCGATCAAGCTCGTTGCATCCTGGCCGGACACAAACGCTTGGGCGTTGACCGTAGAGCGGCGCCGAAACAATGCGGCTCGAACGAGCTTGGTATCGAGGTGTAGAAGGGCGCGCTCCATGGCCTGTTTCAGGAGTGGCGGCGCTTGCAGGGCACGAAAGCTTTGTTCAGCCTGCTCCCATGACCTGGCAATTCTGACGCCCTCGCCGCCGGCTGTGCCATTCGCCTTCAGAACCGTTGGAAGGCCGTTCCGGGAAATCCAATCCTCCAGGTGATCTGCACTGGAGACAACTTCAGTTATCGGAGCCCGGACGTGCTCTTGGCGGGCAAGATCGATCAATGCCGACCGCGAGCGCACGACCGGAAAGCCCTCTGGGGCGCCTAGAGAACGCTCAATGAGCCCGCGAAGCATTACCCCTGCTCTGTTATCTTCAACAGAATTTTCATAGAGGTCATGCAACTCGCGGACGGCAAGGTCGTCGACCGGAAGAATCAGGTCAGGCTTGCTAGCCACAACGGCATGCGTCAATGAGATCCGCGGTGCGAGCCCGCGATACGCATACCAACTACGAACCGCGCTCGTCTTGAGAAGTGGATGGCGGGGAGGGCAGACGGCATCCACGGTGCAGCCCACCCCAGACAGGGCCATCACGATTCGTGAGGTCGTGAACCAACGAGACGTTGCCGCAACCAGAACAATGGGTTTCATGGTATAAAGACTCTCGACAGTTTGCGCTGCCGCGTTAATCGGGCGTGGGTGGCGACATCGCTTTGTGATGTCTGGGAATCACCGCCATCGCAGACATGGCAAACGGCGCCATGTCTGCGCCACCCGGGCCCGCTGCCTGCCGTTTGGAGTCACGTCGAATTCCGCTGGATCAGGACGCCTTCTCCAACTTCCGTGGTTCGGCGATAGCGTTCGCAGGCTGTTCTGAGAACGCCGGCTTTCTGGCAACGTTGAAGTAGGCTAAAAACACGCGGTATACGGTCCCCGGGAGCGGAATCTGTGAATCCAAGAGGGGTTTGAGGGGCATGAGCAGCGGAACGATGAGGCGAGCAGCGAGCATCTGCAACCGGTACCGGCGCGAGCTCTTGCGCCGGCGCTCCTCTGCAAAGTAAACCTGGCCCGCTTCTTTGGTTGCAAGGATTCTAAGTGCGCGGGCCATTTTCGTGCGGTACCGGCAAGCTTCGGCGAAGCTGACTCGCTTGTAGTGGTAAGCGACTGCGGCAGGGTTGTAGATCATTACCAAGCCTTTTTTGATCAGCCGGTAACCCAGCTCCCAATCCTCGCACCCCCATGACCTGAAATCTTCGTCAAATATTCCATTTTTTCTGAGGAATTCCACTTTAACGCTGGTGTTGGCAAAGTAGCAGCCTACAAATCCAACCCTTTCTCCTGCGGCCATATGGCCAAAGCCGTACTGTGGTCCTTCCGAGATAATATGTCGCATCAGCGGCGTGGGGCGGACGTCCGGCGACCACGGAACGTAGCCGACCATGCCAAAATTTGCATCGGGATGCTTCTCGTGCCAGGTGATATGTTCCTCGACCAGATTCAGCGCGGGAATCTCATCGTCATCATGGAAAAGGACAATCCCCGCCTTGGCCTGTCGGATTCCATAGTTGCGCGCCGCCGACAGGCCTTTGTTCTCCTGTTTCAGATAACGGATAGGTGTAGGAGAATTTTGGGCGCATTCTGAGACAATCGCGGAGGTTCCATCCGTCGACCCGTCGTCAACAACCAGGATCTCGGCAATTGCTCCCTGGCAGGTCTGGTGCTTATAGGCCTCGATCGTTTTCTTGAGAATATTCGCGCGGTTATAGGTCGGAATAATAACGCTTAGCGGTACGGAAGGCGATGGCATCGTTCTCGAATCCTTTTTGCCGCTCTGAAGCGCGCTCGGCCTCGCTCGCTTTCGGGGTGTGCACGTCTGCCGTTTAGCAGCTTGCCCACCAGTACAGAACCGCGGCCAGGCATAAGAACTCTCGGCAGTTTTCCACTACCGCATGAATAGCGCGTGGGAGGCGCAGACATCGTTTTGTGATGTCTGCGAATCACCGCTATCATCGACATGGCAAATGGCGCCATGTCTGATGCCACCCAACCCAGGCAGCAAGCGGGCGTCGCGGCACAATGCTTCGGGCAAACACGGATATAATCTGGAAGTGCGTACTGGTTGAGTGGCAAGGCGGCGTGAAAAAACTCAGGGAGGTAAGGCGATGGGCCGGAAAAGACTTCTTACGTTCGCTGGGGTGCTGATCGGAGTATTTTTAGCGTTGAGCTGGGGGGCGCCAATAGTGCGAATATCCGCTCAGGGACAGCAAAACAGCAATTTCAATCTCGAGGGCAAAATCACCGAGGAATCGCAGGGAAAGTTGACGGTCAACACTCAGGGCGAGATCGTTTTTCACGTTTCCTATAATGCGAGCACCAAAATCTACCGGAAGGACGGTTCGGCCGGCGCGGCCAGCGATTTAAAGGTGGACGCCGTCATCAAGGTTCAGGGTGAACTGGACTCTTCCGGCGTGCTGGAAGCACACCGGATCGACATCGAGTAACCCCTATTCCGGCTTAAGAACCGCTTATGCTGTCCAATCGCCGGATTGGCCAGATGGAGGCGCCGGCTCGGCAGCGAATAGACTGGGGGACCCGGAGCGGGAAGGCTTGCCCGCCGGTGCGGACGGTGGGGCGGGAAACACTTGAGGCGACTCGTTGCGCAGGGTGAGCGCCTGGGCTTGTTCCCAGATTTTTCTAACGTCCGTGACGTGGGCGGCGGCTTGCCGCAGCCCTTGAGCATCAAGCCTGCAGCTCGCCTTGAAAATCTCTCTGCGAATAAGGACGTAAAACCGGTTCAGGGTATGGGCGACCTGACCGCCACGTTCAAAATCGAGTGCACCTTGCAGGTGGACCAGAATAGTGAGCGCGCGGTCAAGATCACGCGTCTTCTTTTCGATGTCACGCGCGCTGACGGCGAGCGCTGCCGAGTGCAGCAGGCTCGCGAGCTGGTCGTATGCCGCAATAAATATATCCGCAGTGCTTTCAGTGTGAATGGCGCTCTGCCGGTAAGCTTTTCGAGGATCGGTCATTAGACACTCGAAGAGGACGAAGAGGATGACGACGAACCTGTCGAGCTGCCATTGAGGTTGCCCAGTTCAGCGTTAAGCTGCTCGAGTTCCAAGGGCAGGGTTTGCAGGAGTGAGTTCACTTGAGCGTATTGCTGCTCCCAGAGCGTCGCTTCCTGATTGACGTTGTCCTGAATCTGGTTAACTTGCGTCTCGAGACCCTGTTCGTCCTGATCCATGCCTTGGATGTCGAGATAAAGAGGTCCGGAGACGGTGTTGGTAAGGTCTGTCAGATTGTTTCCAAAATTAAGGGCGAAGCCGTCCGTGCCGGTACTCTGCTGAAAGAAGTTCTGCACCGCGCTGGGGTCGCTGCTGACGGCGTTGTCGAGCGTTCCGCTATCCACCTCCAGCGTTCCGTTCGATTGCACCGTAATTCCCAGGGATGCGAGGGTGTTATAGCCATCGTTGCCGCTGATTGAGTAATCGATGTCATTGTAGAGTTCCTGCTGCACCTGCTGGAGAGAAGCGTCCGCAAAGAGCGGAGGCTGAGAAGAAGCGCCGGACGTGTAGGTGAACTGGGTGTTGACGGCGTCGATGACGGCGTTATAGGCGTCAACGAAATCGTTGACCGCTGAAGATACCTGGTTCTGGTCGGCGCTCACAGTGATGGTGGCCGGGCTGGTGGATGTCCCCTCAAGGTCGAGCGTCACGTCCGGAATAGCGCCGGTAACGGTATTGCTGGTGGTATTCAGCGAAATGCCATCAACCGTGATGGACGAATTGGCGCCCGTAGCAGTTTGATTGAACGTCAGGCCGGTAGTGTTGCCGCTGATGGTAATGTTGCCTGGAGCTCCACTCGTGTCGCTCACCAGGCTTAGCCGGGCCCCATTCGCGTCCGTAACCACTGAAGCCGTCACGCCATAATCCTGGCTATTAATGTAAGAAGCTAATCCATTCAGCGTATCGTTCGAGCTGTCAACGGTCACCGTGACCGGCGTTCCCGAACCGACCTGCAAAGTGAATTGGCCCGTGCCAAACGTCGTGTCACTCGTTGAAAGGGGATCCGTGTCGTAGGCGGAGGTGGTGGCGAGGGAGTTAACCGTAACAGTGTACGTGCCGGCCGCGGCGCCCGAGCTCGCTGAGGCTGTGACCACGTTATCGTTCGATGAAGCGGCGGTAGTGGAAGCGAGAGCACCTTCCGGGTCTTGAAGCGCCTGGACAGCGGTCTGCAAAGTGCCCAGCAGTGAATTGATGTTCTGGGCTGCGGAGACCTCATTCTCGTACGTCGTCTCTTCATCTTTGAGCGGCGTTTCTGGCGCTTCCGCGGCGGTTTCCAGAGCTTCAACCGTCGACTGGACGTCAAGGCCCTGATTCAAACCTAACCCGGTTGTGTTAATTTGAAGCCCGAACCCAAGCGAAGACCCCATTGGTTCTTAAGCCTTTCCCTTTTCTGTTCTCGGGGCTAAAGATCAGGGGCTAGGGAATGAGGGCGGCTAAGCCGCCGGTCTTCCCCAACCCCGAGTCCCGAACCCCAAGGGCCGGGTCGCGAATTACTGCAACAGCTTCAGCAGGTTCTGCGGGACCGCGTTGGCCTCCGTTAGCGAATAGATGCCCGTCTGATCGAGAATTGTGTACTCGTTCAGGTTAGACACGACCTGCGGTATGTTCGCCGAAGTGATGGTGCTCAGAGCGTTGGTTACGTTTTGCGATTCGACCGTTTCCACGTTCTGGGCGTCTTGCATCTGGTCGATGGCAGCGCCAATATTTCCGTTTGACACACCCACCGAAATGATCGCCGAGTTGATCGCGGCGAGGGCGGTCTCCGCATTCGTCGTGGTGGTCAAGGTCAAATTGGCGCCACCCGTGCTCAGCCCAAGGGCGCTTGCGCTCAAATTACCAGGTGCGACGGCGATCGTGTAGCTGCTGGCCAAGTCGGTCAAAAAGATGTAAGTGCTCGCCGTCGTGAACACCGACGTGCCATTAAAGTTAGTGTTGGATCCAATGTTGTTGATTTCGGCCAGCAGGCTTTGGAACTCGGTGTTCAATGCGCTCGACTGCGCACTGGATAACCCGCCGTTTGCAGCTTCGGTGGCCAGCGTAACTGCGGTATTGAGCAGCGTGCTGACCTGAGACAAGGCGCCTTCAGCGACTTGCGCGAAGCCGGTGCCGTTGTTGGCGTTGTTGACGCTCTGATTCAAAGCGGAGACCGATGCGTTCAAGAGATTTGCAATTTGCAAGCCGGCCGGGTCATTGGCGCCGCTGTTGATGCGGGAGCCGGTGGTCAACTCAGTTAACGTATTTTGCAGCGAATTATTCGTCTGCGTCAGTTGGTTTTGCGCTTCAAGCGAAGGAATATTAAAAAGGACGCTCAGTCCTCCCATGGAATTCTCCTTTCCGATTTGCTGGCTTTGGGGGCCTCAGGCGGAGAGCCTGTGGCTGGCGTCCCGCCAACTCAGGATTTCCTCCCTTGTGCCTTTTCTTGTGCCAACCCATGTATCGGCAAGGCCGGAATTTACTTTAATCTTATAGCCCTCTGGTCCTAGTACGGAGGTACGGGCCGGGGTTCGGGACTCGCGTCTCGGTTCTCGGGATTCAGGACTCGAGGTTCGAGAGGGGTAGCGCAGAGTTTCCTGCCTTTGGAAACTCTGCGGTTTGTCCCTGAATCCAGGAAGAAAAGCCGCGGACTTCGAAAGGCACGAAGTCCGCTCTACCCCGAATCCCGAGTTGCGGATCCCGGACCCCGAGTCCCGAACCCCGAGCCCGGAAGCCCGAGGCGCGAGTCGCGGGCCCGAATCTCAGAAACGGCTCGAAGCAGCTTTTCATCGGCCGGAAAATGCTCCAATCCCCGGCCAAGAAGCGTGGCAGCTCGCGGCCAGTCGCGCAATTGCGCACGAAGGCTCGCGGCACGTAGAAAGAACTCAGGACGAGGCTCGAACTCCTTAACTTTTCTTTCTGCCGCTTCCGCCGCTTCCTGGAGCTCGCCGAGCAGTGCGCACGCGGCGATCAGGCGGTCGTGGTTTTCAACCGACTTTGGCTCCCGGTTCGCCGCCTGGCGGAGGCGAGAAATTCCTTCTTGTATTCGTCCCGACCGAACCTGGGCGAGGCCGAGTTTGCTTTCGAGCGAGGGTAAATCTCCCAAACGGTCGATGGCGTGGTGATAGAGCCGGCACGCGCCTTCAAAATCGTACGCCTTGAACCGGGCATCGCCCTGCACCTCCGTCTCGAAAAGCGCGGATCTCTGATCGGCTTCAGCGAGCGCTTCCCGCAATTTCTCGTCCTTCGGGAAATGGTCCAGCCCGGCACGCACCAACTCCAGAGCTCGCGGCCAATGCCGCAACTGGATCTGCAAGCTGGCAGCGCGAAGAAAGGATTCCGGCTGTTGCGGCTTGGCGCTTTCGAGCTTACGCTCGGATGCCGCAGCGGCCGCTTCAAGCTCACCCAGCCACGCATGGGCGCCAATCAGACGGTCGTGGAGCTCGCCGTTCGACGGAGTGAGCTCGACCGCATGCCGCAGGCGGGCAAGACCAGCCTCAACCCGCCCGAGACGAATCTCGGTGAAGCCTATCTTGCTCTCGACCGGCGCGCTTTCGCCCGCGAGGTCGATCACCTGCTGATAGCACCGCTGCGTTTCTTCGAATTCACCCAAGCTGTAGTGCGCGTCGCCACGAGCCTCCAGCACCGATGCCATCTGAGTGTTGGCTTCACCGGCGCGCTCCAGCGCCACAAGCGCTTCACGATACTGTCCCAACTGTCCCAGCGTCTTTCCGTAGAACAGCCAGGCGGGGCCGAAGCGCGGGTTGAGCTCGCAGGCGCGCTTGTAAAGCGGCAGCGCGGCAGCGTAGTCGTGAAAGTGCTGCGATTCTTCGAACGCCAGCTCGTAGTAGGCCATGGCGTTCTCGGGCATCTCGCGCACTTTTTCGCGGCCGAGCTCACGATAAAAGAGCGATTTATCAGCCCGAATTTCCGCGCCGTCGGTGAACCCGAAATGGTGGATGAGGAACTGTGCGTCCTCGATGAGCATCCCGAGCTCGATCAGGCGGTAAGAGACGGTCTCGTGCACGCACCCTCGAAAATAAACGTCGGGATGGCGGCGAAAGAGCCGCGCGTTGGTGTGATCGAAGTAGCCCGTATACTGGCGCGCGAAGGCAGGCGGGTTATCATTTGGCTTTGCCTTCTGGTCCCAGAAATACCAGTCGAGGCTCTCCAGGTAGTTTCTGATCGTCACCGCGTAACCCATGACGTGTTCGGCGCCCAGGTGAGCAGGTATCACCTTCGCAGCATCCGGATCTAACATCTCGTCGGCATCCATCCACAATACCCATTCGGAGCGAACTTCGGCGAGGCTGCGGTTGCGGGCTTTGGCAAAATCGTTTTCCCAAGGAATATCAAAAACCCGGGCACCCTGTTCCCGGGCAATAGCGATAGTTCCGTCTGTGGATCCGGAATCCGCGACGACGATTTCGTCTGCGACACCGCGGACACTCTCCAGACAGCGCGCCAGCGTCGCTGCCGCGTTTTTGACAATCATCGAAAGTGCAAGTGTCGGCATGATGCGACCGGTTCTCGAGAACCTGTGCGGGTAGCGCAGACTTCGCGCCTTTCGAAATCCGCGGTTTTTCTTCAGCGATTGACGGAGAACCCGCAGAGTTTCCAAAGACAGGAAACTCTGCCCTACCCACCGCTCGCGAGAAGCCGGATTCGTTCGATCATCAGCCCGGTAATGCGTTCCCAATTGAGAGCGGACCGGACTTTCTCCGACGCCGCCAGCGCCCCGCGTGAAATTTCTTCGGGGTGGTCGAAGGCGTAGCGCATCGAAGTGGCGAGCGCGTCGAGGTCCGGCTCGAAACCGGCAAGAGGGCCCGTCATCGGCCCAAGCTGGCTTTCCGCGCTGGGGAATTCAACCATTTTTGCGGGAACAAAATACGAGGCCTCGGGAGGACAAAACTCGCGGGCCGGACCTTCACTGGTTGTGATCACTGGTCTGCCGCAAGCGAGTGACTCCGCCAGTGGAAGCCCAAATCCTTCGCCTCGGTAGGGAAGCACCAGCATATTGGAGCCGCGGTAGAGCGAGGCGAGCTTTGCGTCGTCCGTATCTTCGCTCAAAACCATCAAATGGGGCGCGCGCGGTTGGTGTGACGCTTTCCGCATCGAGGCAGCCAAGGACTGGCCGGTATAAAAGGTCGACGCCCCCATGTCCTTGACGACGAGCGTCACGTCGTCAGCGGAGGAGAAAGCTTTGGCGTAGGCATTCCAGAGCAAGTCAGCGCCTTTACGAAAGATTGCTCCTCCGACGAAGAGAAATATGAAGTTCCTGCAGCCCTCCGGACGCCAGACTGGTCCTTCGGGCTGAAAGATGCCCGCATCCACTCCACATGGAATCACGTGGACCCGTTCCCGACTTACGCCGTTGCGGGTAAACACTTCGCGATTAAATTGCGATAGTACCCACAGCTCATCAACCTTGTCTTCGATCGCGCGCACCCAACTTTGTGGAATGCTGTGGAATTCCCAGGGAAGGATGCAGACAAGTTTGCCAGAAGGCGGGGAATCAAAATCAGGCGGCCACTGCAGGCGCAGGGTCAGATCGAGCCTCGAAAGGCGGTGCTTAAATCCCTTGGAAACGGCCTCATGGTGAGGAAGCGTGCTTCCCAAAACGCTGCCCAGACTAGCGGGCTCCATGCCTACTTCAAAGTCTCCTGCAGCAGTAAGAGCTCCCGCGATCTCCCGATTGATGCGCGCGAGACTGGAATACACGTAAAAAGGTCCCGTCAGCCTTACACCTGGCTTCGCGCCGGCGGCGCGTGGACGCGGGATTCTCGAGGCTGACGCTTCATCGAATAAGGGTTGGAGCTTCTCTTTGAGCTCGTTGGGGACACGGGGAAAGCTCAGCAGGCGGCGCGCGGGCTCCATTTGGCCGTGAAGCAGAAAAAAGTGAAATGCCATTTCCGAATACTGCGGCTCGCGGTGGACAAGAGGTACAAGCGTCCCGTAGCTCAGGTCCTCAGCGTCACGACGGGAGAGCCGTTGGCGCAGCAAGCCGTAGACGGAACGTGGAAACGCCGGCCGGCTTCGAGTGCCGATGACGTAATTCTGAATGGCAGCCGCTTGCTCCCCGGAAAATTCCGCTGCCAATCCCTGAAGCCAGTGGGCCCGGTAAGAATCTGCGCCAATGCTTCCCACAAACGTCCGGTCGGGATTTTCGAGCGCCCATCCGGCGCATCGGCTTGCTTTCTTGATGTTTCCCTGCTGGAGGGCCATCCAGGCAGCCAGAAGCAGAATTTCCGCGTATCGTGGATAAACATCCATCGCCACACGGATGAGGCGCTCCGCGTGGTCTGTTTTATTCTGCCGGAACTGAAGCACGATGAGGTCACGCACCAGGAGGCCGCGATAAACCGGGTGCATGACCGAGCTTTCACGCCACATGGCGGACAACTCGTGTACACTTCTTTCGGGATCTTTTTCCGCCGCCGTCACTGCCCGATAGAGGCGCGCCCAGTCTTCCCTGCTCTCCTCTATAAATTCTGCTATCCCGGGTGAAAACTGGGCGCCCGCAGAAACCCGGATGCTGGAGTGCACGGAATCGCTGGAGCCGTTCTTCCAGATGCGCGGCTGGAGAGCAATCAGATCGAAATCAGGCGTGCAGGGGAAATGGATCGGAAAGAACACCCGGCCATTGGCGATGGAAATCGACCTGCGTAATACCGCGGCGGAGCCGTCGACAAGGCGGTCGCCTGCCATCCACATGAGAGCGGCGTCGGAACCCTTTGGAACCTTACAATCGCGCATAAGTGATAGGCCATCATTTACGACGCGGTCGGAAGCCGCTCGCACCTCCGCGGGCAAATCCGCCTCGGAAGCCACGTCGGTAACCACGGAAACGACAGGGCTTCGTTCGTAGGATCGTTCCGTTTCGAGCGAGTTGATCTGGACGACGTGTACGGGCATGTTTTCTCCTCGCCAGCCTGATATCGAGTCCCGAATCCCGCGCCCTTCAGCTCAGCAGGCGCTCGAACTCGCTGACCCATCGCGGAATCACCACGCTCCAGTCGTAATTCCGTAGGACGTCTTCCCGTCCGCGCTCAGCCCTGCGGCGAGCCTCTTCAGGACGCGAATAGACTTGTCGCATGAGATGGCGCAGGTGATCGACACTAGGCTCGGCCCAACGATGGCCTGCATAAACCTCAAAGTCCACTCCGGCGGGAACTACGGTGATCTTGTTGTCGATGAGATAGCTGTTACTCTGATTCAGAAAATCCCGCTGGCCGCTCCAATTCGTAGCAATCACCGGGACCTGGCAAGCTAAGGCCTCAAAGTACGGCCGCCCATACCCTTCGCCTCGAGTTGGCAGGACGAAGCAGTTTGCCGCAGCATAGAACCCGGGCATTTCGTCTTGGGGGATGTACCCATTGATGAGGATAATGGTGGCGGCTTTTTCCAGCGGCAAACCCAATTCGCGCTCGATAAAGAAGTTTAACTCCGCCTCCACATTGGCAGCGTTACTCGTCTGGTAGACCTTGAGAATCAGAGCAACGTCATCTTCCGAGCTAAATTCACTCAGATAAGCTCGAAGAAGAACGTCGTGACCTTTGCGCTGAATCCAGTCAAAGACGGAGAGGAAATTGAAGCTCCGGGCCTTGGGAATTTTTGCCGGCTCGACGCCGGGGCGGAAAAGCTTTGCGTCAACGCCGGAGGGTACAAGGCGGAGTTTGTTTTCATCAACCCCGCCCGCAGCGAAGGTTTCGAGATTAAAGCGGCTGGGCACCCACACTTCATCCATTGCGTTACAGCGTGCCTGGTAGAGGTAAGGAATCGTGTCCGTTTCAAACATGGCTCGCCCAATCCGGCAACGCCCATAGATTTCGGGCTCCCACGAGTCGGGCATCGAACACTGAAAGATGACGCTTCGCGGTAAATCCACGATCGCGCTTTCAAGCTGCTTCAGCTTTTGCCGCGATTCTTCGGGAAGAAGCTTCCTTGAGTCCGAGGCAATCAGAACTGGTGACAGCCGCACTGCGATTCCGCGCTCGGCCAAACCGAGCGCCTCCATCCAGGTTTCCTCGGAGAACCCGGTACCGCCATAAACATATCCGCGGAAGAAGATCCCGGCGCGCGCCGCATGCTTCGCGAGGCTTTGCACGGGCGCAGCGGTTGATTGCGAGCCGGGCGCATCCGGCCCTGATTCCCCCCAGCGGACGTCGATGAGTGGGGCAGAGGCTGGCCGCGTAGAAGATTGGTTGATTTTGGCTTCGAGCGCCGCTACCCGTTCCCAGAGGTTTCCGATCATTTGCGATTGCCGGAAAATGATCGTGGCCATGCGACCCGAAACTTCTTCAACGTTCTCTCCCTGAAGAAGAGGAAGCCGCCCCGTAGCGGGCTGCGACAAAGCCTTGGGGGCAGTTGACCGCATTTGCTCCCGGCAGTTTTGCAATAGCTCGAGCAGCCGTTCTCGCTCCCAGCCCGAACTGCCGTTTACAGCACGTTCGAGAAGTGGTGCGGCCTCCGCGCCTCGGCCGTTGTTCGCGAGCAGCACACCCAGATTTCCTGCCGCCCTGCTGTTTTGGGGGTCCAACTCGAGAGCCCGCCAGTAGCCTTGCTCGCTATCTTCAGCTTGACGGCACATGACTTGTGCCGTGGCCCAATCGTTCCAAAGCTCGCTGGATTCGTACTGTTTGAGTATTTCTGCCAGCACTTGCGCTGATTCGCTATATTGCTCTTCGCGAAAAAGATTGAGGGCGTGTTGCCGCCGCTGCTCTAGAACCGGCAAAACCCCTGCATTGGGCATTGAATCTTCACCTCGTCCAGCCTGAGCCCGGTTGCGTAGGTAAGCGCAATCTTGGCTTAGTATCAGGGCACGACTAAAATCGCGCCCTGTCTTGAAAATCCCGGCAGAACCCCCTCACCCGCCTGTGGGCAGGGGCCGCTCCGTCGCTGAAGCTCTGGAGCGTAAGCGACCTTCGGTGGGCGCAGGCCCGGCGCTGCGCGCCACCCTCTCCCCCCCAAGGGGGCGAGGGCAGGGGTTCTTTTCATAGCTTCGCGGGTGTCGCGAAGCGGACATGACCAGCCGATACCAAGCTTATAACCCGATTCACGCAACCGGGCACTAAAGCAGTTTGCGTGCCATAGGATTCTCTCCCGGCGAAGCTCTAATTGAACTTAACCAGCAAAATTGCCGATATGCGTCTCGGAATGGAAGACGTTCTGCTATGGAGTTATAGGCGTGTCAGCCGATGAGTCAAGAGAGTGCAAGAGGATGATCCAACTTACCCGACTAAATAAGCAGCCGCTTGTAGTCAATTCGGACCTGATCGAATTCATCGAAAGTGCTCCGGACACGGTGATCACACTGCTTACAGGTGAGAAGGTCATCGTATCGGAAAGCACCGAGGACATTATCGAGCGGATCATCCTATTCCGGCGCCGCCTGCTGCCTGCCTCATTTGCAACGCTTCCATCCCCCGTTGTCTTGCACCGCAGGGATGCCACCAGCGGCGACTCTGAGTGAGGTTAAAAACACCTTGGACAAAGCGACTTTGGGCGGAATTGCCCTCGCCATTGCCGGTATTTTGGGCGGGATGATGATGGAAGGGGGAAAAATCGTCCAGATCATTCAGCCAACCGCAGCGATGATCGTTTTAGGCGGAACGATCGGGGGCATTATGATTTCGTATCCCCTTCCCGTGGTCATGACAAGCTTCAGCCGCATGCGCCAGGTTATCTTTGAAGGCGGCGTGAACCTGGACAGCTTGATTAAGGAGATGCTTGCGTACGCGCAGAAGGCCCGCAAGGAAGGGATCATCTCTCTGGATAACGAATTAGCGAATGTTAAGAATCCTTTCCTTAAGAAGTCTCTCATGCTCGCCATCGACGGAACCGAGCCCGAGGAACTGAAGAAGATTATGGTGTTGGAGATGGACAATCAATCCGAGCAGGAAGAAAAGGCTCCTCAGGTTTTCGAGGCCGCCGGCGGTTTTGCTCCTACCATGGGAATTGTGGGAGCAGTGTTAGGACTGATCCAGGTGATGCAGCATCTGAGCGATGTAACGGAAGTAGGCCGGGGCATCGCCGTGGCCTTTGTGGCCACGATTTACGGCCTCGTTTGCGCCAACATCATCTTCTTTCCCGTCGCCGGAAAATTGAAGCACCGGAACCGCCAGGAGGAGCTGACGCGCGAGATGATCTTAGAAGGAGTGATCTCCATCCTGGAGGGCTTGAATCCTCGCATGATTGAAACCAAACTACGAGGCTTTGTTGTCGGGAACCAGGAACAAGAAAAAGAAAAGGAAAGAGAAAAAGAGCTGGAGCGGGCTTCATGAGCCGCAGGAAAAAGGCGGAGAGCCACATTAACCACGAGCGCTGGCTGATTTCCTACGGAGACTTCATAACCCTGCTGTTCGCTCTGTTTGTCGTGCTGTTCGCTTCGTCGCAGGTGGATAGGCGCAAAACTGCCGAAGTGGCTCAGGCGATCCAGATGGCCTTTCAACAGATGGGCGTGTTCTCGAGCGGTAAGGGCCCTGCGGTCCTCGACCGGCTTCGCTTGCTGGCAAACACGCGAGACGATTCATCTTCTACCTCCTCATCCACTCCCCAGCGCGTGAATTTGCTGCAAGGCCCGGCATACATGAAAGGAGAGCTCAAGCCCATTCAGGCTGCGCTCGAGACCGTGCTCGCGCCGGAGATCGAATTACATGAAGTGCATCTTCGCATGACTCGCTATGGGCTAGTGGTCAGTCTTCAAGAGGTGGGTTTCTTTGATTCTGGCTCAGCCGTGATGAAACCGGGCGCCTTACCGGTTCTGACCAAAATCGCGGCAATTCTCGCGCCCGTGTCGGAGAACATCCGCGTTGAGGGGCACACTGACAATGTTCCGATCCACAACGCGCAGTACACATCCAATTGGGACCTGTCTACCGCGCGCGCCACGGAAGTCCTCCGGCTGCTCGTCACCCGGTTCGAGATCGCGCCAGCCCGGCTTTCCGCCGCGGGATACGCAAAATACCACCCTATTGCATCTAACGCCACCGCGAACGGGCGCGCTCAAAACCGGCGCGTGGATATTGTGGTGCTCCGGACCGATCTTACGGCGCCGCCCCCCATTCTTTCCGATACGGCCGGGGAGGGGAGCTCGGGACTCGAGAACGGTGATAAAGCGCGTCCGGGGGCTGGCGCAGAACGGAGTTCCACGACTCAACACGGAAACGCAGAACCGCGGCCGGCGCCAGTCCGGGCGAACTCGCAATAACTTCGCCGCGATTTCCGAAGGTTTAGTGCTTGGTCACGTAACCAAGCGCTAGCCTGGAAACCCGAGCCCCGCTGTTTTATGCTCCAGTGGCCTTCCGGAAACTACCAACTGCCCGAGCCTCGTCCTCATACACGTCGAACACGGTGAGGAGCTTCGTGATCTGCAACAAGTCGCGAACCTTTTTCGTCAAGTTCAAGAGCTTGAGTTGTCCGCCTTGATTGGAGGCGGCGGTGAACCCGCTCACCAACTCGCCGATGCCCGAGCTGTCGATGTAGGTAACGTCAGCAAGGTTCAACAGAATGCTCTTATCACCTTGCGCTAGCAGGTTGCGAATGAGCTGCCGTAATTCAGTCAAATCTTCCCCAAGGGTGATCCTTCCGGTAATGTCGACGACGGTGACGGAGTCAACCCGGCGTGTTTTTGCCTTCATGCTCACGGTTATGCCTCCTTCTTCTCTTTAGAATTTCTGCGTTTCACCAGAATAACTTCTGTCCCCAACCCTTTCAAGTTTTCGACCCGAAATTCGTCGACAAACGAGCGAATCAAGAAAATGCCCCGGCCCGAGGATTTCAGGAGATTTTCCGATTCCAGCGGATCGGGGATGCGGCCCGGCTCAAATCCTGATCCTTGGTCGCGAATATGAATCTCGACCCGGTCAGGGTGGATTTGAAAGCGCAACCACACGCGTTTGCTGGCGTCGTTCTTATTGCCGTGCCAGATCGCGTTGATCACGGATTCGTGCACAGCCATGCCAATTTTGTGGAGATCCTCATCGTCAAATCCCGCCTTCGTACAAACGTCTTCCGCGAGTTCTTCTGCAGCCTCGACGCTTTTGAGATCGCTCTGAAGCGAGACTTCAACGACTTGGGGCTCGGGGTTCATGGCCAAGGGGATTTCGCCGGCACATGCCGGCACATGAAAGTATAGCCTTCTTTGATGATTGAAGCTGGAAAGCCACGAATTTTAGGACAGCGAGCCTCTAACAGTCAACCACGGCCGCGTTCCGCCGCCCCGCTTCGATTCCGCCGCCACCCAAGCCGCGCCCTAAGCCGGAGAAGCACCAACCACAGGCTGATAAAGCATACCCTAGTGCCGATAAAAGCCGCAATCAAAAGGTGGATGACACTACCCAATTACTGTCTCGAATGCCGCTTCCGCTGCGGCAACGGTTGCAGCGATATCCTGATCGCTGTGAGAGGCGCAAACGAAGGCCGCCTCGAACTGAGAAGGGGGGAAATGGACTCCGTGACCCAGGAGAGAGTGGAAAAACTGCGCAAATGCCCTGGTATTCGCGCGCTTGGCAGATGCATAATCGGTCACCGGATCCTTGGTAAAGAAAGGCGTAAGCATTGACCCCGCACGATTCACCTGAACATTAACCCCAGCTTGGGCTGCCGCGCTGCGCAGGCCGCCTTCCAATCGGTGCGAAGCCGTCTCCAACTGGCGATAAAATCCTGGCCTGCGAATCACTTCCAGCGTTTTCAGGCCTGCGGCCACAGCCAGAGGATTTCCAGAAAGTGTGCCAGCCTGATAAACAGGTCCGGCAGGCGCCACCCAATCCATGAGCTCCGCCC